>CAMCSO010000001.1 GCA_945877545.1 Bifidobacterium breve
GGCGCCATGAAGGTAGGTCAGGCGCTCAGTGTCTTCGAGGCGGCCCTGCCCGAGGAGTTCGCGGCCCCATACCGGGCCACCCTCACCAGACTGCAGGACGCTGCCCCTCCCCTCGCCGCCTCAAGCATCCACAAGATCCTCAGCGAGGAACTCGGTGAAGACTGGCGGTCCAGGTTCGCTGAGTTCAACGACGTTCCGGCGGCAGCGGCCTCTATCGGACAAGTCCACAAGGCAACATGGCACGACGGCCGGGTGGTGGCCGTCAAGGTCCAGTACCCGGGCGCCGACAAGGCACTCATGGCCGACCTCAACCAACTCGCCCGCATGGGCAAGATGTTCGCCGCGTGGATCCCCGGTATTGAGATCAAGCCCCTCATCGACGAACTGCGTGACCGTGTCGCCGAGGAACTCGACTACCTTCGCGAGTCTGCGAACCAGCGGACCTACGCAGCTGCATTCGAGGCTGACCCTGACTTCCTCATTCCACACGTTCTCGCCGCAGCGCCACACGTCATCATCACCGAGTGGGTCGATGGCACTCCACTGTCGGTGATCATCAATGAGGGCACTCAGGAGCAACGGGATCTCGCCGGGACCCTCCTTGAGCGGTTCCTCCTGTGCGGTCCGGCGCGAGCCGGTCTCCTACACGCCGATCCGCATCCCGGGAACTTCCGCATGACGCCGGACGGACGCCTGTGCGTTCTCGACTTCGGCGCGGTGGCACACCTGCCCGACGGCCTCCCCCTCGCCATGGGCACCCTGCTACGCCTGGCGCAGTCGGGCGACGCCGATACCGTACTCGAAGGCCTGCGCACCGAGGGCTTCGTCCGTCCGCACATCGAGATCGACCCAGAACAGGTCCTGTCCTACCTCGACCCCTTTGTCGAACCAGCACGGCAAGAGACCTTCACGTTCTCCCGCGACTGGATGCGCGGCCAGTTCACCCGGCTCAACGACATCCGCAACCCCGATTTCACCGTCGGGCTCAAGCTGAACCTGCCGCCCTCCTATGCCCTCATCCACCGAGTCTGGCTCGGCACGATCGGTGTGCTGTGCCAGCTTGGCGCCACCGTGCCGATGCGATCCGAACTCGAGCAATGGGCACCCGGATTCGTCGATATTCGGTAGCCGTACCAGCCACTCGCGACATCAGGTCACCTTGAGGATCCCAAGGACCGCACTGCCGTAGGCCTCGATCTTTGCGGGCCCAACGCCGGGAATCTCTTCGAGTTCCTCGATCGTCGATGGCCCTCGCTCCACGATGGCCATAAGCGTTGCATCTGTTAAGACGAGGTACGCCGGCACCTCGCGATCCTTGGCCTGGCCTAGGCGCCAACGATTCAGCGCCTCCCAACGCTCAATGCTGAAGTCACTCGGGCAGGTTCGACACCGGCCAAGCGTTCGCTCGGGCGCCGTGACGAGCCCCTTGCCGCAGACCCGGCACTTCGCGGGGCCCTTGCGACGCTGCTCCGTCATTGCCGGTCTCGTCCCGCGGGTGACGGTCGCTCCGAGCGAACCGCTCAACCCCTGCGGATCCGCTGCCACAAGGAACCGACTCGCCGAGCGCGAGGACCGCCCCCCGGGCTCCCGCGACCTCGCCCATGACACATGCAGGTGGCGCTTGGCGCGCGTGATTCCGACGTAGAACAACCGTCGCTCCTCATCGACATCGAGCGGCTCGCTGCTCGACCCCTGGACGTACGGAAGGAGTCGCTCGCTGCAACCGATGATGAATACGGTGTCCCACTCGAGGCCCTTCGCCGAGTGCAGCGATGCCAAAGTCACGGCATCAGCTGTTGGCGCGTGCTGCGTTTCGGATCGATGATCGAGTTCGGCAATGAGCGCAGCGACGTCTAGGCCCGCATGCTCGTCAGCAAGGGAAACGAGGGCGGAAAGCGACTCCCACCGCTCGCGCACAGCACCTCCGCCCCTCGGCAGTTCCTCGCTCCACCCCGCAGCCCGAAGCACGCTTCTCACCTCCTCACCGATCGGACCGGTCGCCTCACCTGCACGCGCAGCACCCCTCAGCCTGGTGATTGCTTCTCGAATCTCAGGACGGTCGAAGAAGCGCTCGGTGCCGCGCATGACGACAGGTATCCCCCTCGCCGACAGCGCCGACTCGAGCTCGGCCGATTGCGCGTTTATTCGGAACAGCACTGCGATATCGCGAGCCGCCACTCCGCGATCGAGGTACCCGCGCACCCGCGCAGCAACCTGCTCCGCCTCGTTCACGTCATCTGTGAATGCCTCGACGGTCGGCGTCGCACCCTGGTCCGCGACTGCCCGAAGTCGCAGTGTTGCCTTCGTCGGAGCCTGGGCCACGACAGAGTTCGCGAGGTCCACGATCGGACCGCTGCATCGGTAGCAGTTGATCAGCCGCACCTCAGTGGCGCCTGGAAAGGCTTTCGGAAAGTCAAGGAGGTAGGCCGACGTCGCACCGGTGAAGGAAAAAATAGTCTGGCTGACGTCGCCAACGACGCACACGTCGTCACGATCGCCTCGCCAGAGGTCAAGGAGTCGATGCTGCAGGGGATTAACGTCCTGAAACTCATCGACCGTGAACCAGCGGTAGGCCTTGCGTACCTCGTCGGCAATGTCCGGCCGAGACTGCAGAGCCCCGACCGTCACGAGCAGCACGTCTTCGAAGTCCAGCCTGCCCCGCCGAGTCAACAGGTCGTCGTAGGCGGCATAGACCCGCGAGACATCGCGCACCTCGATCGACCAATCACGCCGTGCCATATGCGCACCCATGAGAATGTCGGCAGGGGCAAGTTGCGACACCTTCGCCCACTCGATGTCAGCCGAAAGATCTCGCAGTACCGGCGCGCTCACCGAAACCCCGCACGATGCCGCCGCCTCGCCGATGAGCCGAATCTTGCTCGGCAACAGCTCGGGGAAGGGGTCGCTCGAGATCCGGGGCCAGAAGTAACGCAGTTGTCGAAGGGCCGCTGAGTGGAAGGTGCGGACGGCGACATCGGTCACGCCCAGCGTTCGCAGCCGCGACCGCATCTCGCCCGCCGCCCGCGCCGTGAACGTCACCGCAAGGGACCGCCTCGCCTCGTGCTCGCCGATCGCCACCGCGTGGGCGATCCGATGGGTGATTGCCCGGGTCTTCCCCGTCCCTGCCCCCGCGAGCACAACGACCGGGCCGGTGAGTGCGGTGGCAACCGCCCGCTGCTCATCGTCGAGTTGCTCGAGATTCGCCTCGGCCGAAGGGGTCGTCACTGGGGCACGGTAGCGTCCCCTGCTATGAAGATGTACACGACCGTGTGGTGCGGCTACTGCCAGCGACTAAAGGCGCAGATGACCCGCGAGGGCATCACCTTCGAGGAGATCGACATTGAGCACGATCCGCAGGCCGCAGCCCTCGTCGAGGCCGTCAACGGAGGGAACCAGACGGTGCCGACCCTCGTTTTCGACGATGGCACTGCCGCCACCAATCCTTCGATCGGACAGGTCAAGGCCAAACTCGGCCTCGCCTGACCGCTCAATCGCCAATTGGGTCACCACTCGCCGGGCAACGCCTCTCCATGCTTACGCTCCGCGTTATACCAACGCTCGATGAGCTTGCGCGAGATCGACACTGGCGAGGGAAGCGTCACCTCCCCGCTCTCGCACGCAGCGAGGAGCTCTGCTCGCGAGTACCAGTGGGCTTCGGCAATCTCCTCGCCATCCACCTTGATCTCCGTCTGGGCGGCCCACGCGTGGTACCCGAGCATGAGCGAGCACGGGAATGGCCATGGCTGGCTCCCGAGATACTCGACGTCATCGGGCTCCGGCCCGATCACCACACCCGTCTCCTCCGTTAACTCCCTGCGGACCGCCGCCTCGGCGGACTCCCCTGCCTCGATGAATCCGGCAAATGTCGACATACGTCCCACCGGCCAGTTCACGTGGCGACCGAGCAACGCGCGGTCATCTTCATCGCGAACGAGAACAATCACGGCAGGGTCAGTCCGCGGAAAGTGCTCGATCCCGTCGGCCTCGCAACCCAAGGACCAGCCCGCATTTCGAATCACGAGCGCGCTTCCGCACGCCGAGCACCAGCGGGTGCGCGCCCGCCAGTTGTCGAGTGCTACCGCGGTAACCGTCAGGCCGGCATCCAAATCCGATAGCCCGCCGCCGATTGTTCGCAATGACGACCATTCGATGTCTGACGGCAGCGCCACATGCTCACGTCCCACCGGGTGGGCAGCAAAGTAGGCCCGATCATCGAGGCCGACTCCGAGAAATGACAGCCCAGACGGGTCGTCGAGTTCCGTAACTGGGGTGAGATGAAGGGCCGGTGCTCCTGCACCAGACGCGACGGCGGTCGCGCTGCCTTCAACCCAGACGACGAGCGAACGAGGGTCGGCAGTGCGCGAGCGTTGCCAATCTCCGTCGGCACGCAGGTGCGCCGCGCGCTCTATTGCCGCACGTGACAGGAGGAGGTCATCAAGGAGCCGGGGGTTCGTCACATGGCAAGAGTAATTGCGTGACACGATGCCCACGTGAACGTGTTCATTCGGCAGTTGACCGGAGTCCGATTCGTCGCAGCCGCATGGGTGCTCCTCTACCACTTGCAGGGCCCGCTCGACCGCGTCGGCCTCCTGGACATTCCCGTCCTGCCTGACGTCCTCAACGTCGGGCGGCTCGGGGTCGACCTGTTCTTCGCTCTCTCCGGCTTCATCCTCACCCACACCTACCTGAGCCGCATGGGGCAGCGCGCACGTCTTCGCGAGACCTTGAATTTCTGGTGGCTGCGTCTCGCGCGCGTCTACCCCGTCCATCTCGTCATGCTCGTCGTCGCCGGCGTTGCCTTGTTCGCCCAAGCCAAGGTCACCGGCGACTCAGTCGATCGAGACTGGCTCAATCCACTCGACTTCATCCGTAACCTCCTCCTCATTCAGGAGTGGGGGCCCCAACCACAGCGCGGCTGGAATTTTGTGGCGTGGTCACTCTCGATGGAGTGGCTGGCTTACCTCATCTTCCCGATCCTCATCCTCGTCATCTGGCGCTGCCATAGGCGACTAGGCCTTCCAATGCTCATCGCCTTGTGGATCACCTGCATCGCCCCGCTCGTCGGCTATGGCCTGTCGCGATCTGATTCGTACTACACAGACAACTGGGGATCAACCATTCGAATCCTCACCGAGTTCACCGCCGGTGCCGTGACTTACCTCATCATTCGACGACTTCTCCCCGAGGGTTCCGAAGATCCCGGCCGACGCACGCTTCAGGCGGCCAATGCCCTTTCATGGCTGCTCCCACTCGCCGTCATAGCGGGCGCTGTTCTTCTCGCACACCTCGCGATCGCCCAGCCACCGGTCAACCTCAATGCCTCGGGTGACGCCGAGCCGATGCCCCCCTACTTCCACCTGCTTCTCGTGCCATTCCTCATCGCCTGGCTCGGCGCCCTTGCCCTCGCCCGAGGCCGGGTGCCGCGGGGCCTTGCCACGAAGACCCTCGTCCTCGGCGGCTTCATCTCATACTCCCTGTACATGACCCACTTGGTGGTGTTCGGGCTGTGGCGAGCCGGCATGCGCGCCGCCGGTATCGATGGTGGCCTGCTGTACGCCGCAGGCCTCATCCTGCTCGTCGCTGCTGCCCTAGTGATTGCCTGGCTCATGTGGCGATTCGTCGAGGAGCCGGCGCGCGAGTGGATGCGCGGTCTCGCTGGGGTCCGGCGAACGCCTACAGAAGAGGCCGGCGAGGCCATAGCCGAACGTAGAGGGAGCGGTCCCGAGCCGGTCACCATGCCGAGCGAATCCCCAACGCCCTAGCCGAGACGCCACCGCGGCACGCTAGGTGCTGAGGGCTCCGGCGAGGTCTTCAAGATCGAGGTACGCCTCTGGTCGGATGAGTTCTCCCGTGGACACCATGAAGAACCCGGCATCGATATTGCTCATCGGCACGTGCTTAAGCTGGGACCACGCGAGGCAGTAGATCGCCAATTGATAGTGATCAGTTCCACTCGAACCTCCAGTCTTCCAGTCAATGACGTCGTAGCGGCCATTTCGCTCGAAGACCGCATCGATACGCCCTCGAACCACTCGTCCGCCCAGGACAAGTGCGAACGGTTCCTCAATTGCGACCGGTGATAGTCCCGCAAATGCCGACGACTCGAATGCGACTTTCAGCGCGGTGAGTTGCTCATCGCTGGTGATGTCATCGTCGCCCGCACCAGGGAGGTCATCTGGGTCAAGGAGCGATTGCTGGCCGTAGCGACTTTCGACCCAGGCATGGAAGGCCGTTCCTCGTCGGGCAGCCGGGGCCGGCTGGCGGGGCATCGGCCGAGCAAGGTCGATTGCCAGACCCTCCGGGTCCCGTAACGCTCGGATGAGGGCACTGGCCGAAAGTGAGTTCGGCAGCGGGACCACCACCTGCTGACGATGACGGCGCGCCTCCTCGGCAAGGAGCGACGCTGCATCAGCGTCCCATTGCTCGATGATGGCGATATCTGCGGCCGACAGCCCTGCGGGTGCAAGGTCAGGGCCGGTGCCGGCCATCGCAATTCGCACCCGGTTCGCGACGGCAGCGATCGCGCTGGCTGATTCAATCGGTGCGGGCCAGCAGAACTCAATCTCGGCTGCACCGGCCGAGGGATTGGTGGCGTCATCATCAGGCCTCGGGTGCCAGGCCACGACCGTGCCCATGCCGTCAAGGATGGTCTCCCTGATCACCGAAAGATACGGTTCGGGGCCACGCAGAGTTGACTGGGTCGGACCCCACCAGTGCCCCGTGACGATAAGCGTGCGCTCCGCCCGAGTGAGCGCCACGTAGGCGAGTCGTTCATCATCAGCGACCTTGAGATCGGCGAGGAGCGCTTTGTACGCCTTATGGTCCTTGTCACGCGGCGACTCCTCAGGTTTCGGAAAGGAATCGAGTTCGTCATTGGTGTCAGCCCGCAGGGCCCAGGGCACACTCGCAGCGGATGTCGGCCACTCCGAGCGCGCGGGGGCGCCAGGAAAGGCAGACCGCGCGACCGATGGCACGAACACGTGCGGGAACTCAAGGCCCTTCGCCTTGTGGATGGTCATGAGTTGGACGGCATTCCCCAGCACTGCGAGGTCGAGGGGAAGTTCGACGTCGAATCGCTCAGCATCCCGCAACCGGCCAAGGAAGGCCCCGAGGGACGAGGTCCCATCGAAATCGGTGAAGTCGGCCGCAAGATCAAGGAATGCTGACCACGCGTACTGCTGCTGCTCTGCCTCAGCCGCCAAGGTGCACTCCACGTCAAGGCCGGTGACTCGACCGATCCGTGAGATCAATTCGGTCATCGGCTCCCCGATGTGGCGCCTGAGATCCCGGATCTCATCGGCGAATTCAGTGAGGCGCCGCAACGCATCGGGTGAGTAGCGGCCCGGGTTGCCAAGATCGAACAGGGCATCGCTGAGCGAGACCGCCTCAACCGGGTCGGCACCCGCCACCGCCTCGTCAAGGGCATCCTCGACATCGTCGGTTTCGAATCGATGGCCGCCCCCAGCGAGTTCGGCGGCGCGCGCACCCAATGACGCAATATCGCGCAGACCCAGACGCAGGCGCGGGCCCGCGAGCACGCGAACCATCTCTGGATTCGCGATGGGGTTGTGGAGAATCTCCAGCATGCTTCGCAGCTCAACGACGACCGGTTGTCGCATGAGACCCGCCGCCCCGTAAAGCTGAGTGGGAACACCCGCTGCACGGAGGAGGCGATCAAACTCTGCGAGATCCTTGCCCGTCGCCGCGAGAATGGCGATGTCGCTCCACTGATCTTCGGTGAACGATGACTCCACCCGCGACCGCCAGCCGGCAATCTGCTCGACCACCCACTCCTTTTCTGCTGCGGCTGTCTCGAAGAGTCCCACACGGACATCGCCGGTCCCCTTGATGTCTAGGTCGCCCGCCTTGAGTCGATCAAGGCCCGCATGGCGGCTGCGCAGGCCGCGCGAGAGATCATTCGCGACATCGAGGATGCTCGGACCCGATCTGCGGTTGAACGTCAGTGCATAGCGGGCGGAGGACTCAGCCACCCCTGATCGCATCACCGGAAAGTGCTCGGGGAACCGCTCGATATTGTCAACGCTCGCCCCACGCCAGCCATAGATCGCCTGGCACGGATCGCCCACTGCAGTCACCGGATGCCCACCGCTGAACAGGGCTTGGATCAGGTGCCGCTGGGCGATAGAGGTGTCCTGGTACTCGTCGAGGAGCACCACCCCGTGCCTGGCACGAACCGCCGCGGCGACCTCCGGAAACCCGCGAACGATCTCGAGGGCCAGTCTCGTCTGATCGGTGAAATCAAGGAGATCGCGGGATTGCTTCTCCGCCCGCCATTCTGTGACGAGCATCGCGAGCACGCGCCTCGCACGCGCCGTCGCGCGCATGCTGACCCCAATCTTTTGCAGCGACCCATGTGCATCGAGCTCAGCTATGAGGGCGTCGTCGAACTCAATGACCGCCGATGGGTCGATGTCGAGCTCACTCAATTGATCGTCGAGTGCGAGAACATCGCTCGTCAGAGATATAGGAGAGGCGCCAAGGCCGGCAAGCGGCAACGAGGTTCGGCACACAACCCGGTATGCCAATTGGTGCCGAGCACCAGCGCCCAGGATCTGCGCTCCCGGTTCCCGGCCGAGGCGAATGCAATGCTCGCTCAGGAGCCGCGCGGCGAACGCGTTGTAGGTGAGCACCTGCGGCTCCCCCTGCACCTCCTCCTCGTCATCCACCACCCCTAATGGCACAGAGAGGTCGATGTCGGAGAAGCGAGCCATCGGGTCAGGCATGAGCCCGGCCCGCTCAAGGCTGCGCATTCCCGTACGCATTGATCCGAGCAGTTGCGCCGCCGCCTTTGTCGTGAAGGTGAGACCGATGACCGAATCCGGTCGCGCCATTCCGCTGCCGACCAGCCACGCGATCCGCACCGCCATCGAGGTGGTTTTGCCAGAGCCTGCGCCAGCCACGACAACGGCTGGCTCGAGTGGGGCGGACACTACGTCCCACTGCTCATCGCTCAACTGAAAGCCGATCGCTCGATCCAGATCAGTCCGACTGATCTGCTGCACCTGACCAAGCTGACCGTCTCTCATCACACCACCACCTGCTCACCCTGACGTTGGGAGGGGCACACGAGTTGGTACGAGCAGAATCTGCATCCAGGGTTGGGCTTCGCGACGAATCCCTCGCCACGGAGGAGCTCCGCCGCCTCACCCAACTCAATCTCGACCCAGGTCGGGGATTCGGAACCGAGCGGCTCTTGAAACTGAACCTTCGGATCCGATGCACCCGCAGTGGCCGGCACACGCAACTGCACGAGGGCAGCGCCACCCACCTGCTCTCCATTCTCTCGCAAAAGAAGTTGGTAGACGCCGAGTTGTGCATGCGAAGGCAGGGTGGTGTCGGAGGCGGGCTTGCGGATGTTCTTCAGGTCGATCGCGACCGTGCGACCAAGGCTGTCTTGCTCGATTCGGTCTAGGAACCCCCGCAATCGCACTGCCTCTGATCCCCCGCCCGATATGGGCACGGAGATCTCGGCTCGATACTCACGCTCGGTGCCAAGAAGGACACGATCGCCACGCAGGTGGTACACGAGGAAGCGCGACAAAGCGTCCCGGGCCTCGACCCGCTCACTCGCTGACTGCCACGCCGCCTCGAATCGAAGATCGCGCCACACTCGGTCGACGAGGGCATCCATACTCTCGATATCTGCGGCAACCTCACCCTTGGCCACGTAGTCGGCAACCGCGTGGATGACACTGCCAAACTTCGTCGATGAAGGCCGTGGGACTTCCGCATGGGCGTCGTGCTCAAGAAACCACTTCAGCGGACAGGTGAGGATCGACTCAAGTCCGCTGCCCGACAGCGCGATCGGCGCATCTGATGGGCGCAAAGGCCGCTCGTTCACGGTTTCATCGCGCACCCCCCACCAGTGGTCCGGGTCTGCCACCCGCACCAGTTGCTCCCCCTCGTCACTCGTCGCGCTCGCGAGTCGCGCCAGCCTCTCGATCGCAGCGCCGCGCAGGCCTTCCGAGGCACTCGGGTCTGCTGCAACGACTCGCAGGTGAGCCACGAGGCCATGGGTCGATGCAGCGAACGCAGGTCGACCGTGCACCCGATCTGGTTCGATGCCTAGGTCATCGATGAACCGACTCGGCTGAGGACCACCACCAGAATCCGAGGCCAGGCTGGCAACGGTGACTCGACGCCGAGCCCGGGTAAGCGCGACGAAGAACAGCCGGCGCTCCTCGGCGAGCAGGTCAGCGGGTCGTACCGGATCGCCGACACCGGCACGGGAGAGCCGGTCGGGTTCGAGGACCGACCCTCGAGTGCGCAGGTCAGGCCAGACACCCTCCTCCGCCCCCACGATCCAGCAGGCATCCCACTCCAGGCCCTTGGCTCGGTGGGCCGTGATGATGCGAACGGCGTCGATGCCGACCGATCGCTCGGCAATCGGCTCCGCAGGAATCTGCTGGTCACGGAGGGAGATGAGCAAATTTTTCATGCCGACGAAGCCACGAAATCGCGCCGACGAGCGCTCGGCCGTCTCGAACAGGGCAAGCACAGCATCGATATTGTGATGGGCCGAGGACGAGCCGCCTAGCGCTGCCTGACGGAGTCGTTCAGACCATCCGTGAAGGGTCGACCCACCGACGCGTCCTGTCCAAAGGGTCCACAGCACCTCAGCGGGCGAGGCGCCTCGCGCAACCTGCCCGCCAGCCGCCTTAATAAGCAGTCGCATGCGATCGACAGTCGCAAACAGGCTTGAATCATCGTCGATGTGTTCGACCGTGAAGGTGCCCCGAAGCAGGTCTCGAATGAGTACATCCGAGGAAACGGGCGTGACCGATGGATCCGATTCGCGAGCCTGGTTGCGTAGAAGTCTGCCCAGTCGTCTGAGTTGCCATGAGTCGAGGTCGCCAAGTGGCGGCCGCAGGAGGTCAATCGCCGCCGCGGCGCTCATCTGGCCCGGGTCGCAGGCGACCTCGAGAGCGCTCAGGAGCACGGCCACCGCCGGTTCGAGCCTCAGCGGTATCTCATCGGCGGCAACCGCAGCTGGGACCCCCGCTTGGGTCATCGCCCGCTGCACGAGGGGAATCGACTGGGAGGACCGGACGATGACCGCCATGCTCGACCAGGCACGGCCCTCACGCAGGTGGGCGTGCTGAACCTGCTGAGCAATGTGCGCCGCGCGTGTCGATTCGCTGTCGAAGCAGCCGACGACGACCTCCCCCTCGCATGTCGGATCGCAGACCGGGTTGCGATGCGCATGGGCGGTCGCAGGTTCGAGTTGGCGGAGGGGTCGCTTTCCGATCACCCGGGATGCCGCTTCTGCGATGTCGGGGCCGAATCGCCTCGTCCGGCGCAGCACCACAGTAGGAGCGGGCACACCGCCCGCGGCGCGGAATCTATTGGGGAAGTCGAAGATCCCGGTGACGTCGGCCCCGCGGAACGCGTAGATCGACTGATCTGGATCGCCAACCGCGACGATGGACGCCCGCGGTCCCACGAGGGCCTCGAGCAAGGCCACCTGAAGTGGATCGGTGTCCTGGTACTCATCGACGAACACTGCTCGGAACTTGCCATGTAGGGCGAGTCGGCCCTGCGGTGACCTAGCCCAGATCACCGCGCGATGGAGGAGTTCTGCATAGTCCACAACATTCTCGAGGACCATGACCTCGCTTTCCTGCCGGGCAAGGATGCCAAGGGCCTCCCACGCGGGGCGACCCGACTTCGCACCGATGCGCTGCAGTTGGAGCGGCTCGAGGCCGAGTTCCTTCGCCCGAGCAAGAACCGCACGCACCTCATTCGCTAGGCCGAGCGTGTGCAGGGCCCCCGACAGGTCCTCGGGCCAGACGACAGCGCCGTCCTCAACCGCCCCCAGCAGGAGGTCGCGAATCCGGACATCCTCCTCGGCTCCGGAGAGCAGTCGGGGTGGCTCCCGGTATTCCTCCTGCGTGCCATTTTGCAGCGTGAGGCCATAGGCAAACGCGTGGAAGGTCGCGACGGTCGGCAACAGGCCGCCCCCGAGCCGGGTGACAATCCGATCGCGCAACTCTCCGGCCGCGCGCTTCCCAAAGGTCAATGCGAGGACTGCCGATGCTGGCAGCGGATGAACCGGATCATTGATCCGCGCGGCGATGGCCTCAACGATGGTCGTCGTCTTTCCGGTGCCGGGCCCGGCAAGCACGAGGAGGGGACCAACCCGATGATCGACAACCCGCTGCTGCTCTTCATCGAGGCTCGGCGCCACAGCGGAGGGCAGCGGCGACGCGTCGAGCCGAAACGACATGGACGCTCCCCGTGTTTGCATAGGACATGAGTACCAGCAACGTCTGACAAGATGCTCTGGTGACCTCCGAGGAGAGCGGAACTGGGTTCGAGGCAGCCGCCCGTTCCCCTGCTCTCGCGCCCGCCGCACTCCTCGGCGCCGACGAGTTCCCTCGACGCGTTCGTCGCCCGCTTGACCTCGCCCGGTTTACCGCGTCGATCGCCCTCACCGCGAGTATCGTCCTCATCGCCTGGTTCGCGACAAGCACGACCGCGGGCATTGTCAATGACCTCTCCACCGGTGCACAGCTTCTTCCGAGCCTCATCGTCCTAGCCCTGAACATCATCGGAGGTATCGGCACCCTCGGTCTGCCAATCGCCGCGTCGATCGCCCTCGTGGCCCGCCGCCGGATTCGACAGCTGTTCGACGCCCTCGTCGCGCTCCTCTTCACGATCGTCGCCCTCACAATTTCCGCAAACGTCCTCTCCCTTGTCGATTCCCCCCGACTCCTCGCAGCCCTCGCCGGATCAGCGAGCGGTAGCAGCATGGCCACGGCGCCGATCCTCGGCGGCCTCATCGCCTTCATTACGGTTGCGCGACTCATGGGCCGGCGACCCTGGAACGTCCTCAGCCTCCTGGTGATCGGCTCGCTCGTCACGGTCACGTTCCTCAGCTCAGGGATCGCGCTCGCGGGCGTCGGAGTATCACTGTCTATCGGCTGGGCAATCGGGCTCATCTGCCGTTATGTGCTCGGCACCCCAACCACCCGGCCAAGCTCAGAGGAGATTGTCGCTGCCCTGACCCGTGGCGGGTTCACCATCGCCTCTCTTTCCGCTGAAGTCACCACCAGTCGAGGCCGTCGCTATCGAGCGGTCACATCCTCGGGCCAACAGATGCGCGTCGCTGTGCTCGACCGCGACCTTGAGGGCGCGGGCCTCGTCAGTTCGTTCTGGACCGCATTGCGGCTGCGAAGCGAGACGGGCGGGGGCGCCTTCAACATGCGACGGTCGCTCGACCATACGGCACTCATGTACTACGCCGGAGCGGCCGCGGGCGCACCCATGCCGCGACTGCTTCTCGCCTCCGAGGTTGGTCCCGATTCCAGTCTCCTGGCCTTCGAGCGCGTGGAGGGCACGGTCTTCTCAGATGCCACCGATCTCACCGACACCGATCTCGATGACGCATGGCGTGCAGTGAAGATCCTGCACGACCATCAGATTAGCCACCGGCGACTCTCGGCCGATCACCTCATCAGGGCTACGGACGGCGGGGTGCAGATCATCGGATATGACGGGGGAACCGTTGCGGCTGGCGACGTTTCGATGCGTATCGATCTCGCCGAGATGCTGTGCACGCTCGCGCTCATTGTCGGCGTCCAACGGGCGGTAGCGTCCGGTCAGCGGGTCCTCGGCGAGAGCGGCCTGTTGCGCGCCTTGCCCGCCCTTCAAACCGTTGCACTCTCCACGACGACCCGTCGAGCCATGCGCAAGAACAAGCAACTCATGGTGAACCTGAGGGATGTTCTGCTCGAGAGCCGGCCGGGTGAGCCCGTCGAGCAGATTCGACTCGAACGTGTGAAACTCCGCACGCTCGTCATGATCGTTGTGGGGTCTATCGCCGGCTACGTCCTGCTCTCCCAACTTGCCCAGGTTGACCTTGCGACGCTCATCACCTCAGCGAACGGCTGGTGGGTCCTTGCCGCCCTCGTCCTAAGCCTCATTACTTACGTCGGCGCGGCGTGGTCACTCTCGGGCTTCGTCCCAGAGCGACTCAGACTCCATCGAACGATCCTCGCGCAACTTGCAGGTGACTTCGCGACATTGGTCTCGCCACCAACCCTCGGTGCCGTCGCCATCAACATGCGTTTCCTCCAGCGAGCCGGCCTTCACCCTGCGCTCGCAGCCGCCTCGGTCGGGGTGTCGCAGGTCATGGCCTTCGTCTTCCACATTCTCCTGCTCTTCGCCTTCGGCATCGCTGCCGGGACCCAGCACGATTTCACCTTCAATCCCCCTCGCCTCGTCGTCATCGCCATTGCAGCAGTGGCCGTGATCGCCCTCGCCCTGCTCGCCGTTCCCACGATCCGTCGCCTCATCACCGACCGCGTGCGTCCGACGCTGCGCGAGGTGGTGCCGAGGCTAGTCACGCTGGCGCAGCGACCGTTTAAGTTGCTCGAGGGCATCGGAGGCATCCTCATCCTCAACCTCGCCTACATTGGCGTTCTCATCGCCTGCGTTCATGCCTTCGGGGGCGAGTTAAGCATTGCTGTGATCGCGGTCGTGTACCTCGCTGGAGCCACCATCGGCCAAGCTGCACCAACCCCCGGCGGACTCGGCGCCGTCGAGGCGGCGCTCTCCGCCGGCCTCACTGCAGCGGGGCTTGACGGAGGCGTGGCTGTGTCGGCCGTGCTCCTCTACCGGCTCGTGACCTTCTGGCTGCCGACCCTGCCCGGCTACTGGTCCTTTAATTGGCTGACGAAGAGGGGGGCGCTCTAGCGACGTGTCACGCTATACCGCCCCGCGAATGCCAAAGGGTTCGCTGAGCGGCACAATGCACTCATGAGCGAATCAACGAGTCAGCCGAGTAACGAATCCGTCACCATCACCGTCGGAGCCGATGGGCCCCTTGAGGTCTCCGGGCCGGTCGAGATCATCGCCGCCGACGGAACCGTCCTGCGCGCGACGAGCAAGGCCTACCTATGCCGTTGCGGTCACTCCGCGAACAAGCCCTTCTGCGACGGGGCCCACAAGCGCGAGGGCTTCGTCGACGCAGGTCTCGGCGGATAACGCCCCGCTACCCCTCCCCCGCTACCCCTCCCCCGCTGAACGTGCTCATTACTGTCGTGATTCTCCCAAATTTGGCTGACTTCACGACAGTAATGAGCAGGTGTGGGGTCTCGAGGCCTGTGGACAGAGGTTTTGTCGGGAGTGACGTGTCGCAGGCATGATTCCCACATGCCCGATCCCCGGCGAATTGCCTCGACGTCGCAGGCGATCACCCGCCTCGGCTCATTTGGGCCCATTACGCGCGGCGCCGCATTTTCCCACGGGCTCACCGAGGGTCAGGTGCGCGCGGCGCTTGCAGCCGGCAGTCTCGTCACCGTTCAGCCCGGCACCCTGCTGCCTCGGCAGGTTTGGCTCGAGTCGGACGATTCCGGCCGACATAGCCTCGCACTCGAATCGGCCCTACTCAGGCATCCCTCGGCAATCGCCAGCCATCGATCCGCAGCGCTGCTCCTGCAACTGCCATGGAACGACAGCCCAGTGGGCACCTACCTCGACTCTCAACTCGGTCGCGTCCCGATCGTCGAGATAACCCAGCCCGGCGTCGGACGCCGCCAGGCTAGACTCCGCATGTACTCCGGGATCGTGCCTGATGACCAGCGCGCGCATTTACTTGGAATGCCGGTAACCTCAGTCGGCCGGACGGTCTTGGACCTCGCCCTGCAATTGCGGCCGCCGCAGGCCATCGCCATCCTCGACGTCGGAGTCCGCCGGCTCACTCTTGAGGCAAATCGCGGCGTCGACGTGCGTCAGGCAGTTCAATCGACAGTGGCGCGCGCTGCCGCTGCCGCTCATCTTGCCCAGATTCTGGGCCAGATGGGCGGGCGGCGAGGGTCCGTCGGGCTGTCACGACTCCTCCCGTTTGCTGAGCCGGCGTCCGAATCGCACCTCGAATCCCTCTCGCGATGGCAGATGCATCGCGGTAACGTGCCCCCGCCGCGCTGCGGAGTGCCCGTGACGGGTGATGACGGCAAGACCTATTGGGCGGATTTTCTCTGGACAGATGCCAGGGTCATCGGGGAAGCCGATGGCGAGGAGAAGTATGCCAGCCGTGACGACCTGATCGCTGAGAAGCGCCGGCAGCAGAGCCTCGAGCGCGCCGGCTGGGACGTCATTCGCTGGAACTGGTTCGATGCCGTTGTCCAGCCGGCCATCATGGTTGGCCGCATCAACGAGGCACTCGGCCGCGGCCCCCGTCGGCAAACCCACCGCTCATAAGCCCGCACCGCACCAGAATGCACGTTACTGTCGCGAAAACGCCGAAAACACCTGATTTCGCGACAGTAACGTGCAGGTTGAGAGCGCAGGGTGGAGCGGCGGTCAGTAGGTCGGCTTTTGTGGCTCGATCTGGTTCACCCAGGCGAGCACCCCACCGCCCACGTGCACCGCGTCGGTGAAGCCGGCCCCCTTCACGACCGCCAGCGCCTCAGCCGAGCGTCCACCCACCTTGCAGGTCAAGATGACCCGCTTGTCCGTCGGCAGATCGGCGAGCGCTGATCCGTACAAGAACTTGACCTTCGGGATGAGTATTGCCCCTGGGATCTGCACAATCTCGAACTCGCCTGGCTCGCGGACATCAATGAGCACAAAGTCGTCCTCACCGCGGTCGCGGGCATCGAGGAGCACCTTGAGATCCTTGACCGAAATCGTCGAATCCATCGCCGCCTCGGCCGCCTCTACCGAGATCGAGCCACAAAACGCCTCGTAGTCAATGAGTTCGGTGACGGTCGGATGATCGCTGCAGACCGCGCAGTTCGGGTCCTTGCGAATCTTCACCTGACGGTACGTCATCTCGAGCGCGTCGTAGATCATCAGTCGCCCAAGGAGTGGCTCGCCAATTCCCGCCAGCAGCTTGATCGCCTCGGTCACCTGAATCGACCCGATCGATGCGCACAGGACGCCGAGCACGCCACCCTCGGCGCAACTCGGCACCATGCCGGGCGGTGGGGGCTCCGGGTAGAGGCAGCGGTAGCAGGGGCCGAATTCGGCCCAGAACACGCTCGCCTGCCCATCGAACCGGTAGATCGAGCCCCATACATAGGGCTTCTCGAGCAGCACGCATGCGTCGTTCACTAGATAGCGGGTCGCGAAGTTGTCGGTGCCGTCGACGATGAGGTCGTACTGAGCGAAGAGATCCATGACGTTGGTCGAGTCGAGCCGCACCTCGTGAACGTTCACCTGCACGAGAGGGTTGATCTCGCGGACGCTGTCGCGCGCGCTCTCTGCCTTCGAACGTCCGATATCGCTCTGGCCGTGAATGATCTGGCGCTGAAGATTGGATTCGTCGACCGTGTCGAACTCGACGATTCCGAGCGTGCCGACCCCTGCCGCGGCGAGATACATGAGGGCCGGACTGCCGAGGCCCCCGGCGCCGACGCAGAGCACCCTCGCGTTCTTCAGCCGCTTCTGCCCCACCATTCCGACATCCGGGATGATGAGGTGGCGGCTGTACCGCCGCACCTCATCCACGGTCAGTTCAGCGGCGGGCTCCACGAGGGGAGGCAGGCTCACGGTTCACTCCAGTGTCAGGGCCGGCGAAACAGGATGTCCCAGATCGGACGTCGCAGGATTGGAAGTACGTCTGTGCATGCTAACCGTCCCTGCTGCGTCAGCATTCCTCTCGTCCTCCACTTGCATACGCTTTGCAACAGGTCGCGCCGCCAACCGCGCAACGCCGAGCATTTAGTCGAGCATCTAGTCGAGGGTCGATGCCGCACCTTGAGCAACGAGATTGCGTAGCACCCGAAGGGCCACCGACAAGGTGGCGAGATCAACATCCTCGGTGCTGGCGATCTCGTCGAGGGTCGCCCTCGCTCGTCCGAGGCCAGCCGCGTGCGCCTGCTCCCACTGCAGGATTCGATCACTCGGGTCAAGGTTGGGGTCGGTCGCGCGGCTCACCCTCGCGGTGAGGCCGGCGATCACTCCGTAGAGGTCGCTCCTCAGCGCCTGACGAGCAAGCGCGCCCCAGCGGTCGCCCCGGGGTAGCGCCGTGATGCGCATGAGGGTTTGGTCGACGTCATACCGTTCGGAGAGGGTGAAGTAGAGCGGTACAAGGCTCGCTGGTGCCTCGCCAGTTCGGCCCGAGATCTCCGTGATGTCGAGTAGGGCAAAGGCGTCAAGTGCCACTGATGCCCGCTCGGCCAACTCCCGTGGAGCGCCGAGCTCTAAGAAGTGCGCCCGAGAACGCTCAAGCCGCTCCGCTTCCGCTCCACGCAGGACGTCTGGAATCCGATCGGCGAACTCTCGAACCACCGATTCGAATCCCCTGATCTGCGCAGCGACATCGAGGTCACTGCCGCGAGTTTGGAGGAGCCACCGGGTGCCCCGGTCAAGGAGTCGTCGGGTCTCGAGGTGGAGGGCGTCCTGCACGGCCGACGGCACGAGATTGTCCTGCGCGTTGATGTCGTCCCACATCCGCTGGATATCGAACACCTCAAGCGCCACCGTGGCGGCCTTCACGACATCGAGGGCCGAGGCCCCAGTCTCCTCCATCGCACGGAAGGCGAAGGTGATCCCACCTACGTTGAGGAGTTGGTTACAGGTGACGGTACTGATGATCTCTGCACGGAGCGGGTGATCCCAAAGCGATTCGCCAAATCGGCCGGTGAGCAGGGTCGGGAAGTAGCGACGGAGCATCGCCTCGTACCACGGATCCTCGCCGAGCCCCGCTGCCGTGAGAGCCGCTGTCAGCGAGATCTTCGCGTAGGCAAGAAGCACGGCGAGTTCCGGCGACGTCAGCCCCTGACCGGCAGCGCGACGGCCATTCAGTTCCTCCTCGTCCGGGAGGAATTCAAGGCCTCGATTGAGTAACCCCTGTCGTTCGAGATCGCGGATCATTCGTTGATGCACGGTGATGAGGTTCGGCGCTCCGACTCGCGCAATGCCGAGCACCACGTTTTGGGAGTAGTTGTCGGCGAGCACTTGTTCGCCGACAGCCTCGGTCATCTCGGAGAGAAGGGCATTGCGGTCATCCATCGACATCGTGCCTGCGGTGACGAACTCGTCCAGCAGAATCTTGATGTTTACCTCATGGTCGGACGTGTCGACGCCAGCCGAATTGTCGATCGCATCTGTATTGAGGCGAACGCCGGCGCGCGCCGCCTCGATCCGGCCGAGTTGCGTGAGACCGAGATTGCCTCCCTCCCCCACCACTCGGCAGCGAATATCATCCCCATTCACCCGGATCGCGTCATTGCTCTTGTCCCCAACATCGGCATTCGATTGGGTTCGGGCCTTGACGTAGGTGCCGATGCCACCGTTCCAGAGCAGGTCCACCGGTGCGACGAGGATCCCCCGGATCACCTCAGCAGGGGTCAGCGGACCTGACGTCTCCGGCAGGCCCAGCGCAGTCAGTGCCTCAGCTGAGAGTTCGATTGCCTTCGCCCCGCGCGAGAATACGCCGCCACCCCGCGAGATGAGCCCGCTCTCGTAATCCGCCCAACTTGAGCGCGGCAGGTCAAACAGCCTGCGGCGCTCTTGAAAAGAGGCGGCCTCATCGGGGTTCGGATCGACGAAGATGTCGCGGTGGTCGAATGCCGCGACGAGTCGGATGTGTTCGCTCAGCAACATTCCGTTGCCGAACACGTCACCGCTCATGTCGCCGACCCCGACCACGGTGAAGGACTCCCGCTGGGTGTCCATCCCGAGATCGCGGAAATGGCGCTTGACGGACTCCCATGCTCCCCGGGCCGTGATGCCCATCGCCTTGTGGTCGTATCCCACCGATCCGCCGGATGCAAAAGCATCCCCGAGCCAGAATCCGTAGTCAGCCGAGATCCCGTTCGCGAGATCGGAGAAGGTCGCCGTGCCCTTGTCTGCTGCGACGACGAGGTAGGAATCATCACCATCGCGGCGAACGACGCGAGGGGGTGGCACGATGTTCCCCCCAACCCGGTTGTCCGTGACGTCAAGGAGCGCAGATACGAATTCACGGTAGGCGGCCTTGCCCTCGGAGAGCCATCCGTCGCGATCAACCGACGGATCGGGTAGGCCGCGGGCAAAGAACCCCCCCTTGGCTCCGACCGGCACGATGACTGCGTTCTTCACCTCCTGAGCCTTCACGAGTCCGAGCACCTCCGTCCGGAAGTCCTCCGGCCGATCGCTCCATCGCAGGCCGCCCCGGGCGACTGCACCGAATCGCATGTGCACGCCCTCGACCTTCGGGGAGTACACCCAGATCTCGTACAGCGGTCGAGGAAGCGGCATATCCGGAATCGCGCGCGGATTGAGTTTGAACGCGAGGGCCTGGCGGGTCTCACGGCCGCCCGCAAAATAGTTCGTTCGAAGGGTCGCTTGGATCGCAGCAAGAAATGCTCGGAAGATGCGGTCGTGGTCCAGGCTCAGGACAGACTCGAGTTGGACCTCGATCTGCTCGACCAGACCGACGGCAGCATCGTCGCGGCCGGCCCCGTCCAGCCTAAGTCCCGGGTCGAACTGCGTTTCAAAAAGCCGGACGAGCAGTCGCACGATCACGGGATTTCCCGTCATCACCCGCTGGATGTATTCCTGGCCGAACGAGGAACCAACCTGCCTGAGATAGCGCGAGTAGGCCCGGATAAGTACGGCTTGTTGCCAAGTGAGGCCGGCCCGGACCACGAGGGCGTTAAACGGATCGGTCTCGCATTCACTGAACCACGCAGCACGGAACGCCTCGGTTGCACGACCCGGTAGCGAATCACGCTCCTCCACCGAGCCCTCCGGGAGCAAAAGGCCGAAGTCCAGGACCCACGCGGGTGCCCCGGTCGCTCGCTCGATCACGTACGGGTGCTCGTCGAGCACCTCGACCCCCATCACCTGCAATGTCGGGAGGATTCGGGACAGGGACATGGCGGAGCCGACCCGGATCACCTTGAAGCGCGTTCGTTGGGCGTCGTCGTGATCTTGGGGGTACCACTGGAGCGCCAATTCGGACGGCTGGAGGCGGTCGATCGTCCGGGCATCCTCTACTGCGGCGGAAGCCCGGAATTCTTCCTTGTATCCCTCTGGGAAGGCGGCCGCGTACTCCGCGAGAAAGGTCGGCGCTTCGGTCTCACCGACCGCCGCGACTGCCGCGTCGGTGAACAGGTCCTCCCAACTCAAGGTGGCCTGAGCCAGCAGGGTTTCGAGCACACCGTGATCAACGGGCGGTACCGTCGCGCCCGGCTCAAGATGAACAACGTAGTGGAGGCGGGCCAGAACCGACTCAGTGACAAGTGCCGTGTAGTCGACGGACACCCCGCCGAATACCTCGCGCAGCAGCCCTTCGACCCGAAGTCGCACCGGAGTCGTGTAGCGGTCGCGTGGCAGGTAAACGATGCACGAAACGAAGCGGCCGTAGTCGTCAACCCGCATGTAGAGCTTTGTCTGACGTCGCTCAAGCAGATGCATGACGGACTCTGCCACCGCGATGAGTTGATCCGCGTTGGTCTGAAAAAGCTCGTCGCGTGGATAGGTCTCGAGGAACTGCCGCAGGTCCTTGGCACTGTGCGACCCGGGCACGAGGCCTAGGCTGTCGGTGACCCGGTGGACAAGCTCACGAAGCACGGGGATCTCGGTGACACTTTCGTTGTAGGCGGAAGCCGTGAAAAGTCCGAGGAAACGCCGCTCGCCGATCACCTCTCCGAGACCATCGAACATCTTCACGCCGATGTAGTCGAGGTGCGAGGGGCGGTGGACTGTAGACCGGGAATTTGCCTTGCTCAGCACGAGAATCCGAGGATCCCGAGCCCGCGCCCGCACCGCCGGCGGCATGCTCGCAAAGTTGGATGATGCGCGCGGTGAACCATCCGCCGCAGTCTGGCCAGGGAGCGCGTCCCCGAGGATTCCGAGCCCCGATCCAGGGATCACCTGTTGGGCCTCACGTCCATCCGGCCCGGTGACGAGCAGGTACTCGCGATACCCGATGAAGGTCAGGTGATCGTCGCAGAGCCAGTCGAGCAGGTCAGCCGACTCGCGCACCTCGATATCGGGAACGTTCACTGGTGGCCCAGCCCTGAGTTCCCTGGCAATCCTGCGTGCCTGGGCGGCCATGAGTCCCCAGTCCGAGACCGTTGCTCGGACATCGTTGAGCACCCGGGAGACATGCTCGACAATTTGCGTCTCATCGTCGAGGGTGAAGTCCCGATCCATCCGAAAGCACATCCACGATTCCGCGACGGCACCAGAGGGAAGGGGCTCGGCGACGTCAGAATCTAGGATCCGCGTGAGGTTGCCGTCAGTGTCACGCTCAACGACGAACTGCGGGTGCATAACGAGCCGGATGACACGGCCATCCTTGGTAAGCGCCGCCGTCACGGAGTCGACGAGAAAGGGCATGTCGTCGGTCACAATGGCGGCTATCGTCGCGAGGCCGTCATCATCACGCCGGATCAACATCTTGGATTCCCCAACCGGGCGTCGTTGGGCAAGGTCGCGCACGAGCGATACCTGTCCGATGAGCGCGGGTACGCTCATCCCAGCGACGTCATCAATGGCGACGTATCTATAGAAGCGGGGAAGTAGGAACCGGAGTTCCTCGTCCCTGTCACCGTCAAGTGCCGAAATCAGATTGTCCACCACCTGCTGCACGCTCGTACGCTATCCACAAACTTGGAGGTTGTAGCCATGGCCACGACATTGGACTTCTCGCAGACGTATGACGCCCAGCCGTCGACCGTCCGCGCAATGATCACCGACGCTGAATTCATCAACCTGCGCGCCACGAAAACCGGTTCAACAACGGTTGATTCCGAGGTGATTAATGAGCCCGGGGGCGGAACAACCGTCGTTGTGACTCGCACCATGCCGGCGAATGTCCCCTCGTACGCGAAGTCCTTCGTGGGCGAAACCCTCACCATCACCGAGCGTCAGGAGTGGGCGTTACCGGCCGCTGACGGCACCGGCACCGCCGTCGCGACCGCAGAGTTGTCCGCCCCCCTCGCCTTCACCGGATCCATGTCAATCACCACCGATGGCAGCGTTACCACGGTCCGCACGTTCGGCGAGTACAGGGCGAGCGTGCCCTTTGTGGGCGGGAAAGTGGAGGAAATGGCCAAGGAGCAGACCGTTCGCTACCTCACCAAGGAGCAGGAGATCGGACGCGACTGGCTCAACGGCAAGCGCTAGCCCACATTTCACCGGTCGGCGGCGTTCACCGTCGTGGCCCCGCGCCATGCCACCCCACTCGTGCGAACCGAGGTAGACAGCACGGACCGGCGCTGAGAGGCGTCCATCATGTTCGCGCCAATCACGCAGAGGTCCTCCGGGCCAGGACCGATGATCCGCACGGTCGCCCCGCATCGGGCCACGGCGTTCGCCTCGGCAAGGCATGTCTTGGTCACGACCTCCCGCCACCGACGCTCGATCCACGCTGCCGCTGACGAGGGATGATCCGTCTGAAATGAAACCATCGGGGCAATGACGTACACCTCGTCCAGCCCGGCGTGCTCCACCACATCGACCGACGTCGCCGAGATCGCCCCGCCGTCGACGAACCGCCGCCCACCGATGTCCACGGGGGCGAACCATCCGGGGATCGAGCAGGAGGCCATGACAGCGCTAGCAAGCGGGGCGACCACGGACCCTGGTCTGCCGAAGACGGTTCGCCGACCAGTGTCGTAGTCCATCGCCACGATCCAACATGCCTCATGCCGGGACCACCCATCCATCGGTGACACTGCGTCAATGAGTCTGCCGACACCGGCCATGGTCTTGGCGCCCTCGGGCATGAGCGCAGCGATGACCGCCGTCCCCTGAGCCCTAGACGGATGACGAAGGCTCTCACCGATGAGCCGCATCGAGCCCGGTGCCAGCGCTCTAGGTAGCCCCGGGCGATGCCCGCCGATCGCTGCATCCGGGTTCCACGTGAGTCCAGCGAGGGGGCCACCCTGCACTACCTCATCGTTGTATCGCTGGCGCAACTCCTCCGGCGTGACCCCGGCGCCGAGCATGGCCGCCAAAACCGAACCGGCCGAGGTGCCCACAAGGATATCCGCCGAGCATGCGGCGAAGCCGAACTCCTCCTCGAGCGCGAGTAGTGCACCAACCGCCCAAGTGCCACCGAGGACTCCCCCGCCACCGAGGACGATGCCACGCCTGGCGGCGGGCAACGAATCATCGATCGTGAGGGGCGCGCCCTGCACTACGGCGCCGACTTGGCGGTTCGCACACGCCTACCCACGGCCACCTTCACCGCCTGCTTCAACTCCTCAAGCGCCTCATCAAGTCCTCCAACAAGATCAGCAAGGTCAGGTACGGAGTCAAAGTCGGCATTCACCGCAACGAAGACACGGCCGTCGTAAGAGGTCACGCCGATGCTGATCGCCTGATTCTTTGTGAGCGGCATGACCGGGTAGGTCGCGAGAAGTCGCGAGCCCGAGAGGAACAGCGGCTCCTGCGGCCCTGGCACGTTGGTGATGGCTAGGTTGTAGACCCTGCTCGAGAGCCGGGATGCGAGCCTCGCACCGAGGGCATGCAGGGTCGGTGGTCCAAAACCCGCCGCACTGATGATGGCGTCCGCTCCAAGCAACTGGGCGACGTCCTTCAGCTGCGAGGTCTCGTAGTTGATGCGGCGCAACCGAATAATCGGATCGGGCTCCCCCGTCGGCAGGTCGATGAGGAACGCCGACACAGGTGAACCGGCATCGGCCGTGCTGAACGGTACGACCGCACGCAGATGCGACCGGCTCGACACTGACGAGCCGCGTCCGAGGAGCCAGATTCTCAATGCTCCAGTGAGCGTGCAGAGCAGCACATCGTTGACGGAACAGTCGAGTGTCTGATGCAGCTTGCGGAACTCCTCGAGACCGTACTCGACCGTGGCAAGCCGACGACTCGCACCGATCTCGACGTTCAACGGTGTCGTCGTCACTGGCGTTGCCAATGAGAGCGCCGAGGTTGCGATGCTGAGCACGCGTCCTCCGATGCCCCCGGCCAGCGATAGCACCTGCGAGGCACCAGCTTTGACGGCCTCAAGAGCCACGGCAGGATGGACGATTGACTCGGTGAGCGCCGACGACACCAGCTCGATTGATGTGGGCTCAGGCTGCGCGGACCACTTCCCACCTGTTGGTGGGCGCCGCCCCGGATCGCTATCCATGATGACCTGCATAAGGTCGATTGCTGCGAGACCGTCGACGAGTGCCTGATGGGTCTTCGTCACGAGCGCGAAGCGATTGTCCTCCAGCCCCTCGATGAGGTACATCTCCCACAGCGGCCGATCCTTGTCCAGCGCTCGCCCCATGAGCCTGCCCACGAGCTCATTGAGCTGATCACGGGAGCCTGGCCTCGGAAGCGCCGACCGGCGCACGTGATATGTGATGTCGAAGTTCGAGTCATCAACCCACACCGGCCGGGCGATGCCGAACGGGACCTGCCGAATGCGTTGTCGATACCGCGGAACGAATGCGATCCGCTGCGATACCAACTCGACGAGATGAGCGTGGTCGAAGCCATTATCGGGAGTCTGGAAAATCGCCACACTCCCCACGTGCATCGGCGTCGTGGGATGGTCGAGGTAGAGCAAGGAGGCATCAAGGGCGCTCACCCTTTCGTTCATTTCGATGGCTCCCTCACCATTACAGACCTACACGACATCACGACTCCGGACGGAGTTCCTCGGCTCACGCATGTCACCCTAGACGAATGGCCTTACCCGCTCGGCTACGCCGGCTTGCTGGCACGGGCTGGGGCGAATCCCTTGGCAAGCGCCCGGAGCATGCGGCGCTCGCGCCGTGACGCCGCCTCGTAGGGGGTGACTCCATCGCGGATTGCCCGCTCGAGTCGCTCGGGATCTCGCGGCAACCGGACGATTTCCGGCGTCAGTCCAAGTTGGTGAATCATTCGGTTGCTGATCGACGTTGGTGCCATCAATCCGCCGGCGCCCGTCAGTACCAACGTGAGATCGGCGACGTCGTTCACCGAATTTACAGCGGGAAGCTCATTGAGCAGCCGGGTGAGTCCGAGGGTTGAAGACCTTGCCGTGACGAGCACATGATCCGCTGCCTCGAGCGCGGTTACGGCAGCGGCATTGCGCCGAGATGCGAGGAGTGGACTCCCCGCGAGGTGGGCAATCGCTCCCTCCTGTTCGATGCAGAAGCCGATGTCCACCACCACGACATCAAAGGCCTCCCTCGCAACGGCCCACACCGTGCGCAGGGCCGCCTCCCGAAGGTCGGGCCACCGCTCCGACCTCACCAGACCACCGAGGATTGAGAGCCGGTCGGAAAGAAGTCGCGTGGCCGCCACCAGCGTTCGGGGATTGAGCGTGCCATTGTCTGCTTGTCTGCACGCGACGACAAGGCCGCTGGCGTCGGCACAGACGCCAACGTGAGCCACCAGCGATGGGGCGTAGGTGTCCGCGTCGACGATGCATACCGAATACCCCTGATCGGCGAGGGCCCCGGCGATCGACAGGGCTGTCGTGGTGCGGCCCGGCGCCCCTGTCGGGCCCCAAACCGCGACAAGCGTTGAGGATTTGACTTCCTCCGGGGGTACCACAGCGGGCGGGTCCAGATCACGACCCGCCGGGTCACGACTGACCCACGCAGCCGATGACAACGCCGAGGGCTGCGACCGACCGCTCACGATCCCTGCAATCGCCGCGATGGTCTCAACCGGGTCGCCCCGATGCCGGATGATGTTCGGTACGTTCCACGCACGCAGCCGTTTTTCATCCTCATCGGTCGCTGCGATCCCCACAACGATGCGCTCATCGGCGATGATTCGGCCGATGAGATCCCCGCTCAGCCTTGGTACGCCAGCACTCACCGCTACAGCCATCGTGGTGTCGGCCGCAGCGGCGGCAAGCAGATCTGCCGCATCGAGCGAACGGCGCGAGATGACGAGGTCGTGCAGGGTCGCGGCGGCGACAAGTCCGGTCTCGTCACTCAGATCAGGGGCCGCGAGAATCACGCTGATCATGGGCTTACCTCATCCCTCGTGTCTGCGGCACGGATAGCACTGCCAGCACTTACGGCGTCAGCCGAGTCGGTCACTGCTTCAGTGATCGGGACCGCTGCGAGATCGACCACGCCGGAACGGATCGCAGATACCGCAGCGCTCACTTGAGACTTCGGCACCTCAACCACCACGGCAATCTCGCCGCCAACACCGAGTGATTCACGATCGGCCGACACGACGAGCACTCGGGGTAGAACGAGCACCGGCGGGATCACGGACGTACTGCCGCCATCAGTCACGGTCGCCCAGACATCCACCCGGTCGCCGGCCGCGAGGTCAACCGGCGCGTGGAGTGGATCAACCGGGAAGGTCACTCGACGGACACCCGAGGATGGCGCGCCTCCGACCGCAGCAGCGGGAACGAGCGAGCCGGCCGTAACCGGGAGCAGCATGACTCCCACGAGAGGCTGATCAGCCGTCAGGTAACTCCCAGCCGCCGCCCCGAGGGAGACTGCGACCGGTTCCACCACCGGCGCGGCGCCGGGCAGCAGGTCACGGCTCGCGCGCCAGACGGTCACCGTCGATTCGGAGCCGGACATGAGACTTGCGCCCCACACCATCGCCACGATCATGAACCCGAGTCCAAGCCACAGCCGGGTGTCACGCCACCTGATCCTGCGCATCCGCTCGGCCCGTGGCGGGCTGACGACGGGCGACTGGGTCGCCTGCTTGGCACGTGGTCTGGTCAGGACATTCATGGGCTCTCCCCGGTTTTCCGTTTGATCTGTGGATGGATGACGTGCGCCCCTCTCGGGCCACCGACCAAGGATCACCCACGACCGCTCAGCAGCCAAATGGTTATCCACAGGCCGGGGGTCGGGGTCCGCTTTCGGGCACCCTGCTGGGACGATCAATGCGTGACATCACGCTTCCTCACCTTGGCCGACGTTGCGGAGACTCTCCAGATCTCCGCCGCACAGGCGTACGCCCTTGTTCGCAGCGGCGACCTGCCGGCCATCAAGGTTGGCGGCCGGGGCCAGTGGCGAGTCGAGGGCGCGGAGCTAGAGAACTACATCAGCCGGATGTACGTCCAGACTCGGGAGTTCGTCGCATCCCATCCCTTTGGCTCCGAGACGGCTGTCGAATCACTCGACTGATCGACGAGATCGCGCAGGTCGTCACGGCACCGTCAGCTAGGAGAAGGTCGACGTGATCAGCACCAACGAGGGCCAACCGTCCCGTGATCGTGGTCCCGTCAATGAGGATGACGTGGGACTCGGACGCCGATTCGGCTCGCAGGTACGAGCCCCAAGTGAGGGCTCCCACCGCTGGTCGCCTGACCCCTTGACCACGCTGAGTCTCGTTCGAAACGGTCTCGTTCGAAAGGGATGAAGGCAAGCCCCGGATGGTAATGACGCTCGCGATCGCAATGCACTGCTCAGCGCCATCCACGCCGGCAAGGACCACGACGCGGTCGCCAACATCTCGAACCATCCCCTCCACTCGGCAGCCACTTCGCAGGGTCATCGTGACGGGCCTCTGGGCCGCCGACAATCGGTCCACGATCCCGAGGCTCACGCGTTCCGCCGTGAGGATCTCCGCCGCTTCCGCGAGCACCTCGGCATCGGTATCAGATTGGAGCCCCGCCGCCACCTCCGCGAGGAGGTCCTCCGGGCCGTTCTCGATGTTCGGTACCTCGTCGTAGCTGGGCATGGGATTTGCCTTTCGGGAGGGTGGTCCAGATCACATTGACTGAAGGTATGGCCCGGCAACGGCCCGACCATACCGTCGCTGTGAACATTGATCAGGCCATGTCGGCTCGGGGACTCAGTTGTCCACACCCATCCTTGACAAAGCAGTCATCGATGGACGTACGATGCATTCGCACGCAAACACAAGCAAACGCATTGATTCAACTGCCCGCTCATTCCACCGTCGCCGCGCCCCCCCGACCGCGGTCGTCCTCCAAGGAGAACGCCGTGTCCATTTCCACGCTCGCACCAGCCCGCTACACCTCCCGTCACCTCGATGATGCGGCATCGGCCCGCCAGTTGCCCCTCCCGCTCTCCTGGGAGGTCTCACCCGGCGTGCCCGCCGTCCCACCGGTGCCACGCTATCTTCACCTCGTCGGACCACCAGAATCGCGCACCGCTGAGGCGACAGGAGCCCACCTGCCTGCCGTCGAATGGGTTGCCCGCATGGCTCGGGCCGTGGCCGAGGTGGGGTCGGGTGAACGGCCTTCCGGCCAGCTCACTCGCTGGGTTGAGCGCGATCAATTGCGTCTGCTCGCCGCCCGCGGCGCAGCGGTGACACGCCATCCGAGCTCGAGGGGGCGCGTTGCCGCAGGGAACACGCCTCGAGCTCTGCAGCAGGTCCGCTCGATTCGCCTCTGCCCGATCTCGACCGGCATCGTGGAAACCTCGGCAGTCCTCGTCGGGGCGCAGCGAGCCCGAGCCGTGGCGATGCGATTCGAGTTCACCTCCGAGCGCTGGCTGCTCACCGCCTTCAGCCTCGGCTAGCACTTCGTGCGCCGCTGCGCGGGGGACAGCGGCGCACGAGGAAACATGCGATTAGTTGCCCCGCCGTCGATTCTCGCGCTCGACCCGGCGGCGCTCGGCACGACTCGCATTCGGGTCGATCTCGACGATACCGCCCGCCTCGAGTTCCATCTCTCCACGGGTAACACCGCCAGCCTCATCAGGCGCCGAGTACTCCAGATGCGCAGGCCGCGACGGGGCCAGCCCCTTGGCGAGCAGCGCTGGCGCAACACTTTGGGGTGTGTCCGTAAGAGCAGCCGATGAGGGCTCCTCGGTCGCATCGTTAAGGCTCTCGACCGCCTCTTGGGCTTCCGGCGATGCCTGCGGAGCCACCTCAACGTCGACATTGAACAGGTACCCGACGGTCTCCTCCTTGATGGAGTCCATCATCGCCGTGAAGAGGTCAAATCCCTCACGCTGATATTCGATGAGCGGGTCGCGCTGGGCCATCGCACGCAGTCCGATGCCGTCGCGCAGGTAGTCCATTTCATAGAGGTGCTCGCGCCACTTGCGGTCCAGAACGGACAGGATGACTCGGCGTTCTAGTTCCCTCGTCACCTGTTCGCCGAGAGTCTCCTCCCGGACGTCGTAGGCCCGCTGCACGTCCTCCTTGAGCTCGGCAACAAGATACTCACCGGTGAGCCCACTACGACCGCCACCCGAGAAATCCTCGAGTTCATTAACCGTGACGCCAACGGGATACAGCTGCTTAAGCGCGGTCCAGAGTCGGTCGAGGTCCCAGTCCTCCGGGTAGCCGTCCTTCGTTGCAGCAGTGACGTATCCCTCGACCGTTGAGTCGATGAACTCGCGCACCTGCTCCTCGATGTCCTCGCCATCAAGCACACGCCGGCGCTCGTCGTAGATGACCAAGCGCTGCCGGTTCAGCACATCGTCGTACTTCAGAACGTCCTTGCGAATCTCGAAGTTCTGCGCCTCAACCTGCGACTGCGCTGACCGGATCGCATTCGACACCATCTTGGCCTCGATCGGGACATCGTCCGGAACATTGAATCGCCGCAGGAAGGCATCGACCATGTCTGCCTTGAACAATCGCATGAGGTCGTCCTCTAGGGACAGGTAGAACTGGGTCGCGCCGGGATCGCCCTGGCGACCGGATCGCCCACGCAACTGGTTGTCGATACGGCGTGATTCATGTCGCTCCGTCGCGAGGACGTACAGGCCCCCGAGCCCAACGACCTCATCATGCTCCGCCTGAACCGCCAGCTTCGACTGATCAAGCGCCGGTAGCCACGCCGCCTCGTAGTCATCTGGCTCATCGATCGGAGACAGGCCCCGCTGGGCAAGTGCTGCCGCGGCCATGAACTCGGGGTTCCCACCGAGCATGATGTCGGTGCCTCGACCCGCCATGTTCGTGGCAACGGTCACAGCCCCGCGGCGTCCGGCCTGCGCAACGATCGCTGCCTCGCGATCGTTGTGCTTCGCATTGAGCACCTCGTGCGGCACGCCGTTCTGCTTCAGCAGTTTGCTCAGGTGCTCGGACTTCTCCACACTCGTCGTACCGACGAGCATCGGCTGCCCGAGTTCGTGGCGCTCAACGATGTCGGCGAGCACTGCGTCGTACTTTGCGTTCTCAGTGCGATAGACAAGATCGGCATGATCGATACGGATCATCGGTCGGTTGGTTGGAATCGGAACAACGCCGAGGTTGTAGATCTGCGAAAACTCCGATGCCTCGGTCATGGCCGTGCCAGTCATGCCGCCGAGACGTGAGTAGAGGCGGAAAAAGTTCTGAAGGGTGACAGTCGCGAGGGTCTGGTTCTCCGCCTTGATCTCGACGCCCTCCTTCGCCTCGATCGACTGGTGCAGGCCCTCGTTGTAACGACGGCCAGAAAGAATTCGTCCGGTGTGCTCGTCCACAATGAGCACCTCGCCGTTCATCACCACGTAGTCGCGATCCTTCTTGAACAGCTCCTTCGCCCGAATCGCGTTATTGAGGAATCCGACGAGCGGGGTGTTGACAGTGTCGTAGAGGTTGTCGATCCCGAGTTGATCCTCGACCTTGTCAATCGTCGACTCCAGGACACCGATCGTCTTCTTCTTCTCATCGACCTCATAGTCGTCATCGCGCTTGAGCAGGTTCACGATCCTGGCGAACTCCGCGTACCAACTGGTCGCCTGGTCGGCCGGGCCGCTGATGATGAGGGGCGTGCGTGCCTCGTCGATGAGAATCGAGTCGACCTCGTCCACCACCGCGAAGTTGTGGCCCCGCTGGACCAACTCTTCACGCGACCACGCCATATTGTCACGCAGGTAATCGAAACCGAACTCGTTATTCGTGCCGTAGGTGATGTCGGCGGCATACGCGATACGACGCTCCGGGGGTGTCATGTTTGAGAGGATCACTCCCACCTCGAGGCCGAGGAACCGATGGATGCGTCCCATCCACTCCGAGTCGCGCTCAGCGAGGTAGTCGTTGACCGTGACGACATGGACCCCCTTGCCGGACAGGGCATTGAGATAGGACGGCAGGGTCGCAACAAGGGTCTTGCCCTCGCCGGTGCGCATCTCGGCGATATTCCCCATGTGCAGGGCCGCCCCACCCATGATCTGGACGTCGTAGTGTCGTTGGCCCAGCGTTCTTCGCGACGCCTCACGAACCGTCGCGAACGCCTCCGGCAGAAGATCGTCAAGGGTTTCACCACCCTGATAGCGGTCCTTGTACTCCTGCGTGAGCGCTCGCAGTTCTGCATCGGTCAGCGAAGCGAAGTCCTCTTCGATGGCATTGACCGCTTGGGCGATCGCATGCAGCCGGCGCAGGATCTTGCCTTCTCCGGCGCGGAGTATCTTGTCGAGGAGTCCCACAGCGGGCGACCTTTCGGTTTGGGGCATTCGGTTTGGGGCATTCGGTTTGAGGCTTTCGGCGGCCTGTTGGGACGACCGCGCGACACAGCACTCCATCGTAGAGGGGTCATGGAGCGTTGACAGACGGGCTGGGAGACTGCATGCATGGCCACTCCCTCGCCCGATGCGTGGCGGGGCGAAACTCCGCCCGTGCTCAGCGACGGCATTGTCATTCTCCGGCCCCCCACACTGGCCGACGCTCCAAGTATCGCCGAGGCATGCCAGGACCCGGACATCGTTCGCTGGACCACGATCCCCACCCCGTATTCGCTCGACGACGCCCGTGATTGGATCTCCGCCCACGAGGCAGGCGAGCAGTGGTGGGCGGCACCGACTTGGGCCGTCACAGGCAGTGAGTCCAGATGGGGCGGCACCGTAGACCTTCGGCTCGACGGTGCTGGGGGCGCTGAGGTCGGTTACCTCGTGGCACCTTGGCTTCGCGGCAATCAGGTGGCGACGCGCGCGCTTCGTCTGGCCTGCGGTTGGGCATTCATGGCCCTTGGGCTCGAGGTGATCAGGTGGTGTGCCAAAGTCGGTAATGATCCCTCACGCACCGTCGCCACGAAGGTCGGGTTTCGGGTCCACCGAGATGTTCTGCGGCTCGGTCTTGTCCAGCGCGGTGAGCGATTCGATGCCTGGGTCGGCGACCTGCTCCCGTCAGACCTCGTTGAAGTGACCGCTCGACGCTCACCGTTCACCGGACCGAGCCTCACCCATCGGGAGCGCGAGGTGCTCGACCGGCTCGCGGCAGGCCAGTCCAACCGAGCAATCTCCCAGTCCCTCGGTATCAGCGAGAACACGGTGAAGAACCATGTGCGCAAGATCCTCGAGAAGTTGCAGGCGACCTCTCGGGTCGATGCCGTGATCAAGGGGGTGAACGGGGGTCTCACCTCACTCAATTGATCATGCCCGACGCCGCAGGTCGCTCGGTTCCGGCCACCGCCGCAATCCCCTCGACCGCCAGCCCCGACGCCCACAGGGTCCGCACCGCCTCCCACACGGTCGCGCCTGTCGTGACAACGTCATCAACGACGATGAGTCCCCCACCTAGCACCAAGCGTGAAATCATGCGGGCATCGACGGCCATCGTGTCCTGAACGGCGGCCCTGCGTTCCGGTGCTGATCTCCCAACGTGTCGACCGCCATCGGCGCGCCTGCGAAGGAGCGGGACGGCGTTCGCGCACCACCCTGCCGCTCGGAGTTCCCCGGTCGCCCGATCCGCGATGGCACCGAGGGTGTCGATCCCCCGGCGCCTGACCGCATCGCGATGCGGAGGAATGGGGACGACCGCGAACGGCCCCTCGCCCAGCGCCGCGATCGAGACCGCAAGCATCGAGCCAAGAACCTGCGTCAGGCCGAGCACGCCGTGCTCCTTGTGCGCAATGATCACCCGCTTGGCTGCCCCGTCGTAGGTTGACGCCACGACGACCGGCCCGGCGCCCGCCTGCTGATGAGGCGATGGCGTCCCCCACGGCCGGATCTCGTGCCTGTGCACCCGAATGAGCGACACCTTGCAGGCCGAGCACAGCACCGAGCCGATCTCGCCGCACGCGACGCAGGCCCGCGACAGCGTGAGATCTGCGACATCAGCTGCAAGGTCTTCCATCCACCGGCGAAGTCCACCGGCGCCCACTGCCCCCCACCTCGCCATCACCTGAGCATGCCGGGATGACCTCAATCGCCGCCAGTGGCGCACCCTTGCCTGTGGACACGTCGGGACTTAATTCGGATAGGTCGGAGAAGTCCCGTTCGCGCGGCCTCGCCACGACCCTGCGTTCAACTCATAGATCTGACCGTCTGCGCCCGCGACAAGCATCGGCAGTCCCGGCGCGGCGGCAATCGACACCGGGGCCTCTGGGGAGCCAAGGGCCGCCACGACACCTCTCGCAAGATCGATATCGAAGACCTCCAGCGCTCCCGCCTCAACACTGCCGAGTACCGCGACGGATTCTGCACCCGACCACGCGACATCGACCACCTCGGTCAGCTTCGACTCAACCCTGATCGGGTCATCGATGCTGATCTCGCCCCCGGGACCGGATCGCACGATTAGACCGATGAGGAGCGAGGTACGCGCTCCACTTTGAACAACGAGCGCAGCCCTCGTTCCATCACGCGACGGTGTCGCAGAACGAATGACGGTCTTGCTGGCGAGCCCGGTCACCCTGATACTCGACCGCGTGCCATCAGGTCGCACGACACCGAGCCCCTCGTCCGCATCGATGACCCACAGCACCCCTGACCGATCGAAGACCGGGTTGGACAGGTTCGCCCCGGCGACCAGTTCAGTCAGCGGCCGCCCAGATCCGAGCGGCCCGCGCCATAGGCTGCCCTGGCCATCAATACCCGCAATGAAGTCAGAGGCCCTCGACACCGCAATGTCAATGAAGGAAACCTGTCCATCACCGGCACCACCGGGCACTGGCCGCGTCGTTCCTGCGAACAATCGCGCCACCGAGGACGATCTGGCGACATAGCCGCTGGATCCTGGCGGCACACCGCCCGGGTCAACCCCGGGCCAGGAATCACGGGGCTGCGGGGAAGCGACTCCTGGAACACTCAGTGGTTGGCCGACGGAGGTGATACTCACCGCAGCCACGTCCGGCACCTGACGGAGTGTCCAGACGACTTGTTGCGAAAGGGCCTGGCGCCCGCTATCGCTGATGAGTTGCGCATTCGGGGTCAGATCAACAACCGCGACACCCGACTCGATCGGCACCGACTCGATCCCGAGTCCGACACCGTCAGGAAACCCGGTGCGAACTGCCGGAAGCAGCCATTCGCTAGGCCCCTCAACGAGGTACTTCACAAGGGTCGTTGCTTGGCCTGGCCCGAGGACGGGGACCATCCGAGGATCCGGGACGAGCGTGCTGAAGGTCGGATCGAAGAAGTAGACGGAGAGCGAGCGAAAGGAGCGATCGACGTCAGCAAGGGAGAGGATGAGTCCAGTTGGCGCACGGCTGATTCGCCATTGGTCACGCTCTCTCACAAGGGTGAAGGTGCTCCTCAACTCTGTTCCCGGTGCTGAGACGTCATAGTGCCCGGAGGTCGAGATCCTGCCTGCCTCGCTCGCGGTCAGCGTCACCTCGCCACCGAATGCCGCCACGGCACCAGCGCCCTCGTACACGGCGACGCCATCAGACGGGTCCCAGCGACGATTCGCGCTATCGGTCAGGTATTGACGAGCGACCGCGTGATCACTGTCGAATGATGCGGATGCGTCGAGGAAGCCTTGGACGATGGCCGACGGCACCATCCCAGGACTCGGGCCCCGGGCGATGACGCGAATGAACTGGTCCTCACGATTCGTCGAAATCTGATCACCCTGCCTGATCGGTCCCGAGGTTGGCACCTGGGCGACGATGGACGAGGACATCGTCGCGCAACCGACGAGAAAGAACATCGGCGCGCAGGCGGTCACACACCTCAGCCACGGGTGCCTCATGTTCTTGACTCCCCAGAGCCATTCCCACCTGGGTCTGCTGTCGACCAGCGGCCAGGATCGAGTCGTTGCGGCGTTCCGCCATTGTCGGTCCCGTCAGGCATGCCCCACCGGCCCTTCTGCGAGAGTCCCCGCCAAGTAGCCTCTGCGACGGAGGGGATTTCCGCGCCAGCATGCTTGCGTGTCGATGAGTCATCGTGCCGCCCATCCGCTGGGTTTCCCGACTCCCCGAGGCTTAGCGGGAGTGGAGACTCTCCGATGGGTCCGCGAACCTGGCGCGGCAGGGTGAGTCTGAAGCACGCGCCCCGGCCCGGCTCACCCCAAGCCTCGAGCCAGCCACCGTGGAGGCGGGCATCCTCGAGCGAGATCGAAAGGCCGAGGCCAGTTCCGCCGGTCGTACGCGCCCTCGCCGGGTCTGCGCGCCAGAATCTATTGAATACCAACGACGACTCCCCAGGGCGCAACCCGACCCCGTAGTCCCGAACTGTCACGGCGACGGCCTTCTCGTTGCACCCAACCTCAACATCAACGCCGCGTTCACCTCCATGCTCCACTGCATTGTCCATGAGATTGCGAACGATGCGGTTGATTCGTCGGGCATCACCGTTTACCGCGAAGCGCAGGTCAACTTCGGGCACGGAGGCACGTGCACTGTCGAATTCTGCATCGGATGGCGCGCCAGCATCGATTGCTGTGCCTATCCCCTCGGGATCGTCCAAGAGTCGAATATCGGTCCCCAGTCGGTGCGCAAGGGGGAGGGCTCGATCGATGACCTGACGGACGAGTTCGCGCACATCGACGTGGTCTGCCTCCAGTACCGCGGCACCGGCATCGAACCTGGAGATCTCCAGAAGGTCGACGAGGAGCGCTTCGAATCGATCCAACTGAGCCTGCAGCAATTCCGCTGCTCTCGCGGTCGGGGCGTCGAAATCTGCGCGATTCTCGAACATCACGTCTGCGGCCATTCGAATGGTCGTGAGCGGCGTTCGAAGTTCGTGGGAAACGTCGGAAACGAAGCGCTGTTGCACCCGGGACAGGCCCTCGAGTTGCTTGATCTGCCGCTGAAGACTGGCGGCCATGTCATTGAACGAGGCGGCAAGTCGAGCGAGGTCGTCGTCGCCCTTCACCCGGACCCGCTCTGACAGGAATCCGGCCGAGAATCTGCTCGCCGTCTGGGCAGCAGCCCGCACCGGAGCCACCACCTGCCGCGTGACAAACCACGCGACGGCGGCAAGCAGTCCCACGAGGAGGACACCTGTGAGAATGACCGCACTGCGAACGAGGTCAAGGGTCTCCTGCTCCTGAGCGAGCGGGAAAAGGTAGTACAGCTCGTATGGTCCGACGGTCGGTACGACGAGTGGCGCGCCGACGACCAGCCCGGGTACGCCGGGACCGTCAAGGAATCGAATCTCCGAGTAGGTCCAAGACTGGCGCTGCGACGAAACCACCGCATCCCTCAGCCCGATCGGAACACTCGAGACAGCAACGAGGTTCGTTCCGCGCTCCGGGGCATCGGCGGCATCACCCGAGGAGAGGAGCAGCACATCGAACTGTCCGGGGGATCCGGCGCGCGCGGCGAGGGCACTCACCACCGAGTCGACGAGTCGGGAGGCTGATGGAGTCGTGAGGCCGGTATCGGCTGCGTCGAGCAGTCGCTGGGCTTCGCCGAGACCAGCAGCCGCCTCCCCCACCGCGATGCGGTCCTTTGAGTTCAGCAGGCCGGTCGTGACGCGGGAGAGGAGTGAGAACCCCAGGACCATCATGACGACCGTTGAGAGCACGAGCGTCGACGAGGTCACCCGCAGGAGCAGTGATCGCCGCCACAGCCGCCGCACCCATCGAGGGCCCGCGAGTACGACGTGCATCCAAGGCGTCAATTGAGGAGTTCTCAGGTCGGGCCGGCCTTGTAGCCGACGCCTCGAACCGTCAGCACGATTTCAGGTCGCTCTGGATCATGCTCGATCTTCGCTCGGAGGCGCTGGACGTGCACGTTGACGAGTCGGGTGTCGGCGGCATGTCGATAGCCCCAGACCTCCTGCAGGAGCACCTCACGGGTGAACACCTGGCCGGGTTTTCGTGCCAGACAGACGAGGAGGTCAAACTCCAGCGGGGTCAGCGCGAGCACGCGGCCGCCCCTCGACACGGTGTGCCCGACGACGTCGATTGTTACATCGCCGATTGTCAGCCCCGCGGACGGCGCATCATCATGTCGCCTCACCCGAGCGCGGATCCTTGCCACGAGTTCCTTGGGCTTGAACGGTTTCACGATGTAGTCGTCGGCCCCAGATTCGAGTCCAACGACCACATCGACGGTGTCGCTCTTCGCAGTGAGCATGACGATAGGCACCCCCGATTCCAAACGGATTGCCCGGCAGACGTCGATGCCGCCCATGCCCGGCAACATGAGATCGAGAAGGATCACCTCGGGCTGTGTCTCACGAAATGCCTGGACGGCAGTGGCACCATCTGCGCAGAACACCGGCTCGAACCCCTCGCCGCGCAGCACGATGCCGAGCATCTCAGCGAGAGCGAGGTCGTCATCGACGACAAGGACCCGGCCACGGGTCGCCATGCCTGGGGGAACGCTCATGGCCTTATGTTGTCACCCTGGGAGGCCAAGCATGACGAATATGGCTCCGGGAGCGTTATTGACCGCGTGAGCGACGATCGACACCCCAAGGGACCCACTGCGTGCTCGCGCAACGCCAAGAACGAGGCCGATCGCGATGAGGACCCCGAGTCGAACCGGCTCGAAGTGAAACAGGGCGAACGCAACGGCCGTGATGACCACGGTGAGCGCAGGACGCACGCCACGCTTTCGCAGCCCGGCAAAGAGGAGACCCCGAAAGGCCAACTCCTCAGCAATCGGGGCACCGACCATAAGCATCAACCCGAAGCCAATGAGAGCGAGGCGGTTACTCTCCGCCACGATAGATCGGGCGACCTCACCTGCGGCGGAGTCGAATTCACCGAAGATGGCCGTGCTGATGAGGGTGAGCACCGCGGCGAGCACCAGTGCGATGATTCCGGTCACGACACCCCAGCCCAGCTCATCCCAGGTGAGACGCAGACCCAGATCAATGCGGGGACCATTGCCCCGCAATTTGGTGGTGAGCATCGGCCAGCCGGCCAAGCCCACCCACCCAGCGAGCCCACCAGCGATGACGGTGACCCCCGCCGACGCGCCTACTGCCTCAAGCAGGCCGCCCACGACAAGGGCGAGGACCACGGTGAGTCCAAGGGTGATGACCACATCACCGAGGCCCCAACGTGGCCGCCGGAGCGTGCGACCATCTGCCAGGGCCTCGGTGACAGTCGTCGGGCAGCCCTCGTAGTCCGCAGGCATGTCCATCCCTAGACGCTACCTCTAGGGTCTGTCATCCGCTCCGCCTTGAGCACCAACTGACATCCGGCACAAGAGAGGGCCACCCCCGAAGGAGTGGCCCTCTCACGATCTGAGTGTGCGTGAATTAGTAGCGGTACAACTCAGGCTTGTACGGGCCGGCAACGTCGACACCGAGATACTCTGCCTGCTTCTTGTCGAGCTCGGTCAGGCGGACACCCAGAGCGTCGATGTGGAGCCGTGCGACCTTCTCATCGAGGAACTTGGGCAGCACGTATACGCCGAGGGGGTACTCATCGATCTTCGTGAAGAGCTCAATCTGGGCGAGGACCTGGTTGGTGAACGACGCCGACATCACGAAGGACGGATGCCCGGTCGCATTGCCAAGATTAAGCAGGCGGCCTTCCGACAGCATGATGATTGACTTGCCATTGGCGAAGGTCCATTCGTCAACCTGCGGCTTGATCGTCTTGCGAACAACACCCGGGGTTGCCGCGAGGCCCGCGATATCGATCTCATTGTCGAAGTGGCCGATGTTGCCGACGATCGCTTGGTGCTTCATCTTCGACATCTGCTCCGCCGTGATGACGTCGTAGCAACCGGTTGCCGTGATGAAGATGTCTGCTACGTCAAGCACGTCGTCCAGAAGCGCGACCTGGTAGCCATCCATCGCCGCCTGAAGTGCGCAGATCGGATCGATCTCGGTGACGATGACACGTGCGCCCTGGCCGCGAAGTGAGTCCGCGGAGCCCTTTCCGACATCGCCGAAGCCGCAAACGACCGCCACCTTGCCACCGATCATGACGTCGGTCGCGCGGTTGATTCCGTCAATGAGGGAGTGCCTGCAGCCGTACTTGTTATCGAACTTGCTCTTGGTGACCGAGTCATTCACGTTGATCGCCGGGAACATGAGCCGACCCTCGCGCAACATCTCGTAGAGACGATGAACACCGGTCGTGGTCTCCTCCGTGACACCCATGATGCCCGCGCCGATGTTCGTCCAACGAGTCGCGTCTTCGGTGAGGGTGCGTCGCAGCGTCTCGAGGACAACCGCGTATTCCTCGGAGGTCGACTCATCCGCAGTTGGGACCACGCCGGCAGCCTCGAACTCGGTGCCCTTATGCACGAGCATCGTGGCATCGCCACCGTCGTCAAGAATCATGTTCGGACCCTTGCCGTCCGGCCACATCAGGATCTGCTCGGTGCACCACCAGTACTCGGTCAGGCTCTCGCCCTTCCAAGCGAACACCGGCACACCATTCGGTGACTCGACCGTGCCCTCTCGGCCGACGACAACTGCCGCAGCGGCATGGTCCTGGGTCGAGAAGATGTTGCAGGAGGCCCAGCGGACATCAGCACCGAGATCGATAAGCGTCTCGATCAGCACTGCCGTCTGGACGGTCATGTGCAGCGAACCGGTAATACGAGCACCAGTGAGCGGCTTGCTGGTGCCAAACTCGGCACGCATGGACATGAGGCCGGGCATCTCATGCTCGGCGAGTCGGATCTCGTCGCGACCGAACTCGGCCAGCGCAAGATCGGCGACCTTGAAGTCGGGCGTGCCATCGGACTTGAACACAGTCATTCGAAACTCCTCGTGAATAGGTCTATTCCTGGGTGTGGATCGGGAAGTGGGCAGACGTCACGAGGCTTCGTTGGTCCGCAGCGAGATACATACTGCCAGAGGTTGTGAAAATGCGCACCTCCGCCGGACCGGCAGGGGGCGTGCGGCGACCTACAGTGCCGCGCCGCGATCGATATCTGGCTCAAGGAAGATGTAACGAGCCGAGGGGACGGCTGCCCGAAGAGCTGCCTCTGCCGCATCAATGTCGGCGGCAATCTGCAGGCCGGTATCGCTGTGTGCTACCGCGATCTTGGCAGCGACGAGGAGCTCATCCGGGCCAACGTGCAGAGTTTTCAGGTGAATGACTCGCAGGACCCCATCACTCGCCTCAAGCGCCGCCCAGATGGCGTCGACCTCCTCGGGAAGGGCCGCCTCCCCGACCAGCATGGCTGCCATCTCCATTGCCAAGAACACCGCGATGACCACGAGCAGGCCACCAACTGCCATGGCACCTACGCCATCCCATACGCCGTTACCTGTGAGGACCGCGAGGGAAACGCCGCAGAGGGCGAAGAACAGGCCGACGAGGGCTCCGGCATCCTCGAGCAGGATCACCGGGAGTTCCGGCTGGCGGGCGTCCTTCAAGAATCTCGCAAAACTGCGGTGACCCTTCGCCTTTCGCGCCTCATGCAGGGCGGTTCGAAAGGAGAAGAACTCCATGACGATCGCGATACCCAGCACGAGGAAGGCGATCCAGGCGTCCTTCACTTCATCGGGGTGCTGAATCTTGTGCAGCCCCTCGTACAGGGAGAAGAGCCCACCTACCAGGAACAGGACGACGGCCACGATGAAGCCGTAGATGAACCTGCGGCGTCCGTACCCGAAATTGTGAGCAGCGTCGGCGCCCTTCTTGGAGCGCTTATTGCCGATCAGCAGCAGAACCTGATTGCCGGAATCGGCGACCGAGTGAATGGCCTCGGTGAGCAACGATGAGGATCCAGTGAACGCAAACGCAATGAACTTGCTGATCGCTATACCGATATTAGCGAGAAGGGCGGCGAACACCGCACGCATGCCACCTTCAGTACTCACGACAACACATCCAATCTCACTACTTCAGCCGCCAGCCACCAACGCGACGAGGCCCGGAGCGCTCACCCTAGCCGCCGAGTCTTCGTGCGGGAGGATCGCGGCAGTACCAGCATTAAGCACCACACTTTCGGTATCCGTCGTGATCGTCGCCGCTCCTTCAATCGCAAGGCACAGTCGGAAACGACCCTGTCGCAGGATGCTTTGAGCAGCCTGCTCCTGAATCCCTGAGGTCTCGGATCCTGAGTTGACATGCCCGTCACGGGCATCGGCGTCGATCGTTCCCATCAGTCCACGTGCGAGGAGTGCCTCAAACGGCGCCCCCGCAGGTGCGATGATCTCGCCAACGTGACGGTGGAGCACCTGCGGTGACGCTCCTAGGTCCAGCGCCTCGATTGCTTCCTCAATGAAGATGGGCTTGGGCGTGAGGCCAAGCCGCAGGACATTGTCCGAGGTCGTCATGACCTCTAATCCAAGTCCCCTGATGTAGCTGTGGGGCACGCCAGCAGGCACGTAGGCGGCCGATCCCGCGTCTAGGCTCACATGCGCCAAGAGCGCCGTGAGGAGGGCGCCATTGTCGCCGGGGTAAGTGGAGGCGACGGTCTCGAAGGCAGCGCATTCGATTGCGGGCAACCCTGCCTTCCTTGACGCGTCGGGCAGCAGTGCCACGGCCTCCTCGATGCCTTCCGCGGCCAAGAGCGCGCGAATCGCTGCGATGCGATCACCCGTTGCGAGAAGTTTCGCCCCCGCGACTGCGTTCGGAATGCGCGAGAGTATCGCCACCGCCTCATCATCCGGACGCCATCCAACGAATGCCTCGAACGGCTCGATCGCCACGATTAATTCGGTCTTCTCGTTGCCGTCCGCGAGGATCTGGGGCCCCCTACTCAACCGCTGGTCGCTCCAGCGACGGCGTGCCAGATCAGCCCCTGGATGCACCTGCACTGAAAGAGGCTGGGCAGCAGCGAGCAACTTCACGAGGAGGGGTATCACGTGGTCATCGAACATATCGGCAAGGGTGGTCCCGGCCGTCAGTCCCGATGGAAACACGACCGGCGAAGGTGCGGACGGATGCGCGCCAAACCACAACTCCGCCTGCGGACGTCCGGTCGAACCTCCGCACCATGGCGCCAGACCATCGACGATGCCCCAGGCGTAATCCTTCACAACTCCCTGCACGACCGTAACCATGTGCTAGCTCTTGCGCGCCTCGTCGAGGAGCATCACGGGGATGCCGTCACGGATCGGAAATCGCAGGCCACACACCGTGCAGACGATCTCACCTAGGTTCGCATCATGGGTCACGTCGCCGTGTGCGGGGCAAGGGCAGGCAAGGAGGTCCCATAGCGCCGGGTCGATCATCCTTCCTCCCGCATTAGGGCGAGCACTCCATCGCGGATCTCCGCCATCGTGTTTACGTCGAAGGCCTCCGCATTCAGGCGAAGCAGCGGCTCGGTATTGCTCGGTCGAACATTGAACCACCACGTGTCCGCCGTGAATGTCAACCCGTCAAGGTCGTCAATGGCGACGCCCTCGGTACTGCCATACGCCTCTCGGATCCGGGCCGTTGCCTTTGCTTGGTCTGTCACCTTCGTGTTGATCTCACCACTCGACGCATACCGATCAAATGCCTTGAGCAAGCTCGATAGCGGCGTTCCTGCTGGAGTTTCACCGAGCGCAGCGATCGTGTGCAGCGCTGCCAGCATCCCGGAATCCGCACGCCAGAAGTCCCGAAAGTAAAAGTGACCTGAGTGCTCGCCACCGAAACAGGCGTCGGTCTCGGCCATCGTCGCCTTGATGAACGAATGGCCAACTCGAGTGCGCACTGGTACGCCACCGTGCTCGAGCACGACCTCCGGCACCGCCTTTGAGGTGATGAGATTGTGAATGATGGTTGACCCCGGGTGCTTAGCGAGCTCCCGTGAGGCGATAAGCGCAGTCAGGGTCGAGGGGCTCACTGCCTCGCCGCGCTCGTCGATGACAAAGCATCGATCGGCATCTCCATCGAAGGCGAGACCTAGATCTGCCCCGGTCTCGCGCACCCGTGCCTGAAGGTCGACCAAATTCGCCGGTTCGATCGGATTGGCTTCGTGATTGGGGAAAGATCCATCAAGTTCAAAGTACATCTCGATGATGTCAAGCGGCAGCGCCGGGAGTCCTACGGCCTCGCCGAGCACTGCCGGAGCCGTGTACCCACCCATTCCATTGCCTGCATCGATGACAACCTTGAGACGGCGAATGCCCGATACGTCAACGAGCGAGCGCAGGAAAGCCGAGTAATCCCTGAGCATGTCCTGTGACCGAACCGCACCGATGGGCCTGTCCGCCGGCACGGGTACCGGACCCGCTTCAATCATTTCGCGGATCTCACGCAGTCCGGTGTCCTGCCCCACAGGTGCCGCACCCGCGCGACACAACTTGATGCCGTTGTACTGGGCCGGATTGTGGCTCGCCGTGAACATTGCCCCGGGGATGTTCAGGTGCCCGGAAGCGAAGTACAAGCCATCAGTGCTGGCGAGGCCGATGAGGATGACATCGCAACCCTGCTCGCGAACCCCCTCCGAGAACGCTGCCACGAGATCCGGCCCCGATGGGCGCATGTCGTGACCGATGGCGACGACGCCGGGCCCGCCGTCTTCTGCAGCAATCCCAAGAACCCGGACGAATGCCGCGCCCACCTCATGAGCGAGATCGGCGTCGAGTTGGTCTGGGACGATCCCGCGAACGTCGTAGGCCTTGATGATGTCATCGAGTGTTCTCACGTGCATAACCTACCGAGCGAGGTCGCTGTCACTACTCTCAAGAACCCGTAGGTGCCCTCTCCTCGCCACTTCGACCGACCCACTGGGGAGGCTTTTGTGCCCCTCCTGCTCCGGGGAGTACCTCGGACGAGCTGCCTCTCGGACCGCATCGGCAAGCGCTGCCAGATCATCGCTCGTCGGCTTCAGCGCATCGGGATTCGGACTGATTCGCACGATCTCCCAGCCGCGTGGAGCCGTCATCCGCATGCTGTGCATGTCGCACAGGTCGTAGCAGTGGGGTTCGGCTGCCGTCGCTAGTGGCCCGACCACCGCAGTTGAGTCGGCATAGACGTACGTGAGCGTCGACACGGCGACCCCTTGACATGAGGGCTTAGAACAGCGTCGGCGAGACATACGTCGCACGTTAACGCTCCGAGGGCATCAGAGCACGCGGACTCGCCGGGGCGACCTTCGCTCGCCGGCCTCAGCGCACAAATGAGCTACCGGATGGTCAGGCCGAGATCTTGCTCCGCCACCGGAACTGTGACCTTGTCGCGCAGTGGCAGCCACGGGTAACCGGTCACGAGGTCGCCATACTCGGAGACTTCACGGACTCGGTGGGCGACGAGCACCGGACCGGACCCCTTTGTCGGCGTGACGATGGCGGTGAACCACTCGATGCCAGCCGGGGGCTCCACTGCCAGCCACTGGACGTAGCCGGCTGCGATCTTCAGCCGCCGGGGTTTCGTCGGAGTCGAGACCTTTTCGCCCGCGCGATACGGGAGAAGGGTGACATCGACCACCGCGTCCTGCGTGGGTGCCGTGATCATCAAATTGACGGTTGTGGCCGCGCGTACCGGCAGGCCGCTCACCGCGCTCGTGTCAGCGTAGGGCTGCGTTCCGGCACTGTAGGTCGTGTCAAGCTGAGCCTTCTTTCCACCAATGAACTGCCGAACTCCGGCCACAATTGGTGTATCTGATATGAGTTCGAGGGTCACCGGTTGCTGCTCGGTGACGGATGACATGTCGATGCTCGCGACAGTGCCCGCGGCCACGCGGATTGAGTCGCGGTCGGCTGGCGCAAATGCTCCTGCCGCAGAAAGGATGCGCACCTTGACATTCGCATCATCCTCGCCCGGAGCCACGACTGAGAGAACCCGAGGACCATTGCCGGGGAGGACTCCCGGCACGTACACCGTCGTTGCCGGCATGGCTGCAGAGGGGATCCAGTCTGTGCCGATCGACTGCAGGCCCGACATCTGATCGTCGTCAACTGTGGCGCCGATGCGTCCAGTTCTCACGACGACGTGCACAGCGGTCGCCTTGGTTCCCGGCACTAGAGCATCAAGCCGCACGACGAGGCGGCGCTCGCCCTTCACGACGAGCCCTCGCCCTGCTGGCGCCTCGATAATGCCGTCGGGCCCGTGAATGATGATGTCGACGACCGCCGAGTTCTCATCCGGGTTGACCAGAACCACGCGTGTCTGGCGTCCAGCAATGGCGCCTCCGCCCACGAACCAGAACTCCGTTGCAGCAGGGCCGCAAGCCGTGCTTGCCATGCCCCTGCCCTGCCCGCGCGGGTCACGGCTCCACTGGTCTGCGATGAGTCCGGGTGCGAGGGATCCGACGCCGCGCACCGAGATGGGCGGCAGGGTGCGACCAAACGCTGCAATCTCTGCCTGTCCTGCCGGGCCCGCGATCTCGGCACTCTCGGACTTTTTACCGAGGAGCGTTTCAATCGCTGCACTTCCCGACGGCCCATCTTGGCCAACCTGCCCGGGGACGACTGCTGCCGTCACCCGCACCCCGAGCTCGGCTCCCGCGCCCGGCTCAGGACAGAGCAACACTGTCGAGCCGATCGGAACCACACTCTCCCCCTCGACCAGCTGCGCCGGAATCTCGCGCTTCGCCAAGAGTCCACCTCCGACGATCGCAGCCGTCACGACTCCGACGAGCAACATTCCCCTGAGGGACACCGCAGACTTCACGTCGCCTCCTCCCCCTGGGGCGCCACCGGGGGCCCGGCGGATGACTCCGGATCAACAGCCACCTCCGGATCAACAGGCACCTCCGGATCAGCAGGCACGTCCGGATCAAGAGATACCTCCGGATCAAGTGCCTCATCCTGCTCAGGCTGACTCGCCTCATCACCTCCGGGTGGACCCGTGACGATGAAGGCGGAACTCAATGCCCCGGCGCCCGACACCTTCATAGTTGCCATATTGCCAGCCGAGATGCTCCCGCTGCCGACGGCATCCTCGGTATCGAAATCAGTTCGCTTCCGCGCGGGCAGGGCCAAGACGATGAGGATGATGAGAATCACGAGCTGGATCCACAACCACCTCGACCTGTTCGAATGGTCAAATTCGACCATCACCGCAGGGCTCCCCTCCGGTGCAAGGAACGCCTGCGACCATCCCGACGCACCCTCAACCGTGACAGCCGGCAAGCCCGTGACCACCTGCGTTGCGGGATCGGTCCACACGGCGCGCCAGCCTGTGTCCGGACTCGCTCCGACGACGAGTGCTCGTGGCCCCGAGCCATCAGGTAGCGGTAGGTCGATGTATGGCGACCGGGTGAGGTCCGCGCCATCAACTACCCCGATCGACAACTGTTCCTCCCCAGCGATGATCCGAGCACGTGAGGTCGTACCCGAGATGCGCCAGAGCACCTCACCGTCGGCGCTCGACAGGCGGCGAAGGCCCGGCTCGCCGTCAAGGACGGGGATGAGGTCTGCCGAGGTGCCGGCGGCCAAAAGCACATGTCGAACGCCGTAGGCCGAGAGTCCAACCACCTCATCCCCGCCACGACCCGAGGTGAGGTCAGCCACGAGGGCATCAATGGGGACCCACACCGCCGCTGGGGGTGCAACGTCGGCGTCGCCGAGCCTGGGACCCGCACCGTCAATGAGGCTGTATCGCACCCGACCGGCCGAATCCTGGCGGACCACCAAGGTTCGAGGAGCCTGGGGGCTCACGGCATCAGCGGCCACGAAAGCAGGCACGGCATTTATCGGCGCCTTGCGCAATTCACCGGTTGCAACCGGCGCCCACAGCACGGCGGATGCTGCCGGCGCGGCGATTGCGAGAACCGCAACGAAGAAGCCAACCGGCTGCATGAGATTGAAATCGGCTCGTGTCACCCGGGCGCGCAGCCCATCGGCTGCGTACGCCGCCGCGCCAATCATTGACAGACCGAGGAGAAGTGTCGCTGGACCCGGCCATGGACGCAGCGCGACGGACGAGTCAGGCGGGGTCACGAGGACGACCGTCTGGAGGACACCAAGAACGAGCGCGAGAAGTCCGGTGACCCATGCCACGCAGACGGCGCCGATTCGGTCACGCCGCATGAATGCCAGGAGTCCGGCGAGTAGCAGCCCAGCGCTGAGCAGGACTGGCGTCATGCCAGGGCCACCAGGGTGAAGCAGCAGAACGTCAACTGCGGAGACCTCGCTGTCCGAGAGACCGCGCGAGGTCACGCCGGGCTCGAACAGGAACAGGCTGGGGTGAAGGAAAAGTTCGGCAGACCACGGCCAAAGCAGCAGAATCGGTGCCAGCACGGCAAGCCAGACTCGGCGAATCATCCACGATGCGGCGCGGCCGTACCTGACGAGGCCGAAAGCTGTAGCGCTGATCGCGAGGATCAGGGCGATCACCCACATTGCCGGGACGCAGGCTGTCAGCGCGGCGAGCAGGATCGCGGTGCCCGCGGCGCGGCGGAAGGTGCCCTGTGGCAGCGAGATGCGTACACAGGAGCGCACGACGAACGGCAGAAGGATTGCCGCCATCGTGGTGCCGATTCGACCGGACGATATGGCCCCGGTCATGGCCGGGAGCAGTGCGTAAGCGACGCCGGCCCATACCCGAATCGCCGTGCTCGCAACGACACCACGCAGGGTGAAGTAGACGGCCCAGCCAGCAATCGGAATGGCGAGCAGGAGGAGGACATTGACGGCAAGCCAAGCCTTGCCGAGGAGGAGAACGGCAAGTGGATAGATGACCATGAGGTACGGGGCGGACGGGACAGTGGAGCCCGGTCCGACGTCGTGCCATGCCTGTGCGTAGCGATCCCACAGGTCAGTCGCACCTCCAGGACTCGGGAGAAGTGCGCCACCCTGCAGGCTCCCGTCGCCCCACCACACGCCCCAGAGCGCGACGAACGCAAAGATGCCAAGCATTGCGACGATCACCGTTGACGGGCGCAGGAGCATGCGCCTGATCCACCGGGCACTCTGATCGGAGAGATAGGCCGCGTCGTCGTCAATGGGCCCAGAGTCGAGCGCGGCACTCTGGGGGCCGGTCGAGGCACCCGAGGTCGTGATGATGCCCGCGACAGCCTCGATGCCTTGACGCAATTGCCAGGCCAGTTGTGGTCGCAGGTTCCGGACGATTGATGCCGGCTCGGTTGCGGTGGCCTTCACCAGCCGGCGGGATCGATACAAACTCCACGGATGGATTGCAACGATCAAGACGGCAATGATCTCATCTCGGGCTGCACGCAGATCCTTGCCGAGGAGATAGGCGACCGACCGCAGTGCACTGCCGAAAAGGAGCCGTAGCGCCACGAATGGAGCCGCGAAGAATGCGCAGTGCGCTAGGAGCACGTGCACGGAAGCCGCGCGCTCTGCTCGGTGCGGACGTGCGGCTATGTCGGTGGAACGCGAGCCGTTGGTCGCGGCCTCGCGATGATGCACGACCGCGTCGGTCGCGATGAGCACTCTCGCCCCGGCACGTTGCGCGCGCCAGCAGAAGTCGAGATCATCGCGGAAGAGTTTCAGCTGGGGGTCGAACCCGCCGAGGAGGTCCCAGATCTCCCTTCGGACGAGCATGCCCGCAGAGTTGACCGAGAGGACATCGCGAACTCCGTCGTGCTGACCCTGATCGTGTTCGCCGCGTTCGAGTCCGGTCAACCGGCGGCCTGAGTTGGAGATGCTCACACCAGCCTCGAGGAGGAGCCTTCGGTCATGCCAGCCGAGGATCTTCGGACCGAGCACGGAGGCGCTCGGGTGGTCATCGGCTGTCTTGAGTAGGGCAGCTAGGCAGGTGGGGTCTGGGGCACTGTCGTCATGGAGCAGCCAGACCCACTGGGTGAACTGGCCCGCAGATTCGTCGCTGTCGGGTGCCGCAATGCGGCCGACGCTCTCAAGACCCCTGCGGACTGCCCGGCCAAAGCCCTGTTTCGCGGGGACGGCGACCACTCGTTCAACGCCGAAGGACGCCCTAAGGAGCGTGGCGCTGTGGTCCGATGAGTCAGTGTCGACCGCAACGGCAGCGTCTGGGGGGCGCGACTGATTGGCGAGACCGGTGAGGACTGAAGGGAGCCACGCTGCGCCATCGTGTGTGACAAGGACAACGGTGACGTGGTGTTGGCGACGCGGGAGTGCCTCGACCGCATCACCACCCTCTGCGGGCAAGGCGAACCACTCGGTCGGCCGCTCATCGACATTAGTTTCGCCAGAATCAGCGAGCGCATCAAGGTCGCCGCTCGCCGCTCGGAATGCGGCCTTGTCCTCAGCCGTGAACAAAAGCGCTGAAGTTGATTCCAGCCATTCGTCGTGTTCTTCATTCTTTCTGTCGGGCACCGGCCTACTGTACGGTGCTCCGCTGAACAGTGTGATCCAACTAGACGGCTTGCTTCTTCAGACGGCGGCGCTCACGCTCAGATAGGCCGCCCCAGATGCCAAATCGTTCATCCTGCTCCATCGCGTATTCGAGGCACTCCACCCGAACTTCACAGGACTGGCACACGCGCTTCGCGTCGCGGGTGCTGCCGCCCTTCTCCGGGAAGAACGCCTCGGGATCAGTCTGCGCGCACAGGGCACGCTCCTGCCATGATGTCGGTAAGACGTCGAACATTGGAAGCAGCACATTATCCGCCTCCTGGCTTTCAGCCACGAGTTCCTCCTCGACCCTGGGACGCACCACTGTTGCCCCTGTAACGTATTACAGACGTGTCATTCCATCACGTCAAGCCAGATTCCAACAAATCGGGGATATTTCGAAAAAAATCACGAAATTTTCCCGATTTCACGTTCCTAGAGGTAGTTCCGCCGGTTCGGCCCGAGCAATCTGTACTCGACCAAACGTCACTCGACGCGCGATGAAAGGATGGCGTCCATGAGAATCACCGCACTTGCCGGCGGCATCGGTGGTGCGCGATTCTTACGAGGCGTACTTGCAGCCGCGCCAGACGCCGAGGTCACCGTCATAGGGAATACCGGTGACGACATTTGGGTCCACGGACTACGGGTCTGCCCAGATCTGGATACTGTCATGTACACCCTCGGCGGTGGCATCAGCGCCGAGCGCGGCTGGGGTCGCGAGGGCGAGACGTTTACGGTGAAGGACGAGCTAGCCGACTACGGCGTCGAGCCCACCTGGTTCGGGCTTGGCGACAAGGACATCGCAACCCACCTCGTTCGCACCCAGTCCATGCAGGCCGGGTTCACGCTGACCGACATTACGGCCGCGCTGTGCGCACGCTGGCAGCCCGGCGTTCGGTTGATCCCCATGACAGATGACCGAGCCGAGACCAACGTCATCGTCGACGACCCTGACGGCGCAACCGATACCGCCGGACGCCCAATGCAGATCGCCATCCACTTCCAGGAATGGTGGATCAAGTACCGAGCACACATTCCGGCACACGGCTTCGTCCTCGTCGGGGTCGAAAAGGCTCGTCCTGCTCCCGGGGTTATCGAGGCCATCGAGCAGGCCGACGTCGTGCTGCTCCCGCCGAGCAATCCTGTCGTGTCGATCGGAACAATCCTGCAGGTTCCCGGCATTGCCGATGCCCTGCGATCTACGAACGCCCCGGTGATAGGCGTGTCCCCAATTGTGGGCGGGGCGCCGGTTCGAGGGATGGCCGACGCCTGTCTGAAGGCCATTGGACTCGAAACGACGGCCCTCGCGGTCGCGGGGCACTACGGCGCGCGGTCTCACAGCGGCGGCCTCATCGACGGCTGGCTCATCGATACCACCGATGCAGCGAGTGTGACGGCCATTGAATCCCTCGGGATCCGCTGCCGGGCCGTGCCACTCATGATGACCGATCTCAACGCAACACGGGCGATGGCGGTCCACGCCCTGTCCCTCGCCGATCTCACGTGATGGGCGAGTCGGCGCTTCAGGTTGTCTGCATTCCCGGCATACCCGTGATCAAGGAAGACGACGACCTCGCACACCTCATCGTCGATGGCGCGGCGAGGGTCACCTGGCCCGATGGCAGCACCGGTGTCGCTGATGGCGACATCTTCGTCGTGACGAGCAAAATCGTGTCGAAGGCCGAGGGGCGCGTCGTCGCCGCTACCTCCCGCGACGAACTCATCGACTCGGAGTCAGTGCGCACCTTGGCCACCAAGGTGACGGAGAAGAACACGACCAGGATCGTGGAGACTGCCCATGGCCTCGTCATGGCAGCGGCCGGTATCGACGCGAGCAATGTCGACGCCGGCTTCGTCGTACTTCTCCCCCTTGACCCCGATGTGACAGCTTCCGGGCTTCGCGCGGCAATTGAGCTTCGACTCGGCGTTCGCGTCGCGGTCATCATCACCGACACGATGGGGCGAGCTTGGCGAAACGGTCTCACGGATAACGCGATCGGCGCAGCCGGGCTTGAAGCACTCGATGACCACACCGGCCGGCAGGATGCCCACGGCCGCACCCTTGAGATGACGATCGTCGCCACGGCCGACGAGATCGCAAGTGCCGCTGACCTCATGAAGGGTAAGTCCAGGAGCATGCCCGTTGCGATTGTTCGCGGCTTGTCTCATGTCGTGACTGACGCAGACGGCCCCGGCGCTCGGTCGCTTGTGCGCCCGCGTGGCGAGGATCTCTTTTGGCTGGGGACGAACGAGGCAATCGCGGAGGGACGTCGCAGCGCGCCCGAGCACCGGCGCACCGTTCGCGCCTTCACGGACGCGAAGGTCGACGAGGAGGTCATCACCGTCGCGCTCTCGGCTGCCTCGACCGCGCCCGCACCGCACCACTCCACGCCCTGGCGATTCATTGTCCTGCGCGATGAACCGGAGCGGGCCGCCCTCCTTGATGCCATGCGCGATCGCTGGGCACACGACCTTCGACAGATCTCCGGAATGGATGACGCCGCGGTGAAGCGCCGGCTGGCCCGCGGAGATGTCCTTCGTCGAGCGCCCGTCATCGTCCTGCCGTTCATTGACCTCTCGGCCGGCGCGCACGCCTATCCCGACCCACTTCGGACCGCAGCCGAGCGCGACCTGTTCCTGGTCTCCGGTGGCGCAGCCGTTCAGAACCTCATGATCAGCCTCTCAGCCAACGGACTGGGCACCGGGTGGATTTCATCGACGATGTTCTGTGCCGATGTCGTACGACAGGTCCTCTCGCTCCCCGACTCATGCGAGCCGCTCGGCGCAGTAGCCGTCGGCTGGCCCGCACAATCACCGATTCCCCGCGAACCGGTCGACCTCAGGGTCTTACGTCTCGTGCCCGGGAGGTAACGGGGGGCCCGGCGGCTCGCGGCGCCTCAGGTCTTCGACGTAGGCCTTCCAGGCGTCTAGTCCCGGGTCTTCTGGTTCAGGTTGCTTCTCTGGCACCGCTGGAGCAGCCGCATCAGCATCGTCATCCACTGCGGCACTCAGCCGAGCCACCCGCTCACGCCAGCGCCTAGCGAGGCCCTTCGCGACGCTGCCCTCAGTTCGATAGCGATGCCAAATCCAGATGGTAAACAGGCCGATGAGCGGCCACTCAAACATGTACGCCCACGCCCGCCAGACACCCTCAGAAGCCCGCCGAGCCTCAATAATCGTGAACACGGTGCACAGGGAGAGGACAAGGACGAGGGGGATGTGCAGTTGCCAAACATCCCGCCATCCACCGCGAACGCGTCGTGGCTCTGGCGCCTGGGGGCCTGCCGCGCTGTCGCCGCTCATGGCACCAACGTGCGTGATGCCGAAACCCCGGAACTGACGACGTTGGCTGCCTGCAGCGTCTTGACGAGGCGGGCGCCCAGCAGTACTTCGACAGCGACAACGGTGGCGATCGTGAGCCTGAACCCTGCAGCACCTGCGGACGCTTGGCCAAGACCGTTGATCCAGATCACCAGCGGCCATCCCACCATCACCACAAGGATCCCGGCAACGGCCTGCTTGGACACCAGACACTCCGCCCAGAGCAGGCCGGCGCCGACGATGACCAACACGCCCCCAATGGTGCCCAACTCGGTGCCAAGCACCGCATTCAGGGCCTGCAGTCCGGCAATGTCTGCCACGGCAACGAGGAGGAGCACCGCCGGCACCTCCGAGTGCCCGCGAAGCCACCCGAGTGCCTTACCCAGCCATCCAACGGCATTTCTCCCCGTCCGCTCGGAACTGGGCACGCCAGCATGTCGCAGCACGACCAGCAGGTGCGCGATGAGCATCGGCACGGCGATGGCGAGCAGTGCTAGGGCAATCGGTGAGTAGCGTCCAGATGCCACCCCGGCGGGGGCCGGCCCAACCCTCGCGAGCACGATCGACAGCGCTATCGCTACGCCCATGATGAGGAACTCCGAGGCCGCATAGCGCGTGAGCAGCCCAGGTGCCGCCATGTTCCCCGCCAACACACGCTTTCCCAGCAACACACGCCGCTGGAGGTAGCCGAAGCCGACGAGCCAACCAAGGAGGGTGGCCTTGGCGATGATGAGCGACCCGTAAAGGGTTCCGACGAACTCGCTCGGCAGTGTGAGGCGTAGGGAGGCGTTGAGTAGGCCAGTCTCCGCGATGAGGATCACACACCAAAGTGCCATCGTGCTGAATCGAGGGAGTAGGACCACTGACGTGTCCGGTTCCGCACGGATGAGGGCGATGATGACGACGAGTCCGCCGACCCACAGACTCACGGCCGCAATGTGGAGCAGCAGGCTCACGGTTGCGGCCACGTGGGAGTCATGGAGGCCGGAATGGCCGACAAACGCCGGTGCCGCCGCCGCAGACACTGCAAGGAGGACGCACGTCCATGACAGGAGTGCCCCGCGCCCGCGGTTGGCCCGCAGAGCGAACACAAGGCCCATGCAGACCATCAGGGCGAGGCATTGACCTAGGAAGACCCGTCCGACAATTTCGTTCACCAGCAGGGGCCAGAGGCTGTCGGGCGCTAAGGCCTCGAGCGGCGAAAGCGCCTCAACCTCGGAGCGGGTGAGGATGAGCCCGAGCACAACAAGCGCCAGCCAACAGCCCGCCCATCGAATCGCCCAGCCGAGCGCGCGCGTCGAACGCCCCGGTACGAGGAGCGCGCCAACCACCACAGCCCCAACGGTCAGTGCCGCGGCGATGTCTCGGGCGTATCGCGTGGCAGGAAGCAGCCAGAAGGTGATGTCCGGCGGACTCGGAAGTCCCGGGTAACTCACCGCGGAGGTCAGTCCACCGATCCACAGGGTGCCGATAAGTATCGGCAGGCCCCACCAGAGTCGGGATCCCCAAGGCGTACCGCCCGGCGCCCGCTGAACCGCCGTCATGCCAGGTCCCTCAATCATTCAATGAATCGGTCAGCCAATCGTTCAGTCGGAAAAGGTACCGAATGTCGGACTGTTCGTGTTCGGGCTGACCTTCATGGTCGTGGTCACGACCGCCCCGAGGAGAGCTGCGACGCACACCCACGTCATCCACATGGCGACGAGTCGCACATGCGAGTGATTGTTCTGCGTAAAGAGGCCGACCCGGGTGCGGTTTATGATCGCAACGGTGAGAAAGAGCACGACCGACAGGTGAATCGCTGTGCCGATACCGAGCCAGAAGGTCGCGGATGCATAGGCCCCATCGGTGATCGCAAAGGGGAAGGTCGACAGTTGAACAATTTGGCCAACGAATGTCACGAGCACGATGATCGACGACAGGGCCGAGGCGAGGATTAACTGCGAGCGCCGCCCCTTTGCCATGCCGCGCACTCCCCACCACATGGTGGCTGCGGCAAGGACGATCCCGGCGACAATGAGCCAGAAGGGGAGGTCCGGCGCAAAAGAATCCTTTGGCGGCGCCCAGGCGCTGTTCACGTTGAGCGACCAGAGGTACACGTACGAGATGAGCAGTGCGACCGTTCCGGTTGCGTCCGAGACGATGCACATCCAGATGCCCATGCGGTTGCGGCGCGCCGTGGTCGTCACCGGTTCACCCGTCGTGGCTGACCGCGGAATCTCCTGCGAGGAAGCAGTCGTTGTTGTGCTCATCAGGCACCCACCTTCACGTTCTCGTCCGTCATCTTCCGTTCGATCGCGTCGTACGGGTCAGGGACTCCATACCCGTAGGGGTCGCTCGTCACGACCGGCAAAACCGGGAAGTTGTCGAGTGGCACCGGAGTTTCTGTCTGCCACTCGAGGGTCTTGGATCCCCACGGGTTGGCCGGCGCGATGGTTCCGGTCCGCCACGAGGTGATGATGGCGTAGAGGAAGATGAGCATGCCTACACCGATCATGTAGGCGCCAATGGTCGAGACCCAATTGGAGATCTCGAAGGCGTTGTCGAACTGGAGCACCCGACGGGGTTGGCCCTGAAGCCCGGCAATGAACATCGAGCCGAAGGTCACCTGGAAGGCGAAGAAGGCGACCCAGAAGCCGATCGAACCGATGCGCTCATTGAGCATCTTGCCGGTCATCTTCGGGAACCAGTAGGCGATGGTACCGATGGCGCCGAAGAGGCCTACGCCCATGAGCATGAAGTGGAAGTGAGCGACGACGAACATGCTGCCGTGCATGTACTGGTCCACCGGAACATCGGAGAGGTAGACCCCGGTGATCCCGCCAATAATGTTGCACCAAAGCACCGCGTAGACAGTCATCATCGGCAGCCTGCCCCAGACCTTGCCCCGCCACATCGTTCCGAGCATGACGAGCACTAGGAAGCCGAACGGGATAGAAATCAACTCCGTCGACAGCATGAAGGGGTATCCAGCCGAGGGAGCCCAACCGGTCATGTACATGTGATGCACCCATACGACCGAGCTGAGGCCGACGATTCCGGCAATTCCCGCCACCGCGACCTTGTAGGAGAACAGCGGCTTGCGTAGGAAGACCACCATGAGTTCGAGGAGCCCTGCCATTGCAGGCACAAGGATGACGTAGACCTCTGGGTGGCCGAGTAACCAGAAAAGATTCTCGTACAGCCAGACGCTACCGCCCTCCTGCGGAATGAAGAATGACGAGCTGACCACCTTGTCGCTGAAGGCGAGCACCTGCGAGTACTGGAACATCGGAAACCAAACGAGGCCCATGATCGCAGCGCCGAGAATGCCGATGACAAAGATCGGGACACGATTCCATGTCATGCCTCGGGCTCGCATGGTGACGATCGTGGTGATGAGATTGACGCCTGCTATGCCGGTCG
>CAMCSO010000002.1 GCA_945877545.1 Bifidobacterium breve
ATCGTGGCTCGGCGCATGACACGACCACTCCGAGCAGCGCGCGATGCCGCCAACGAGATGGCCGGGGGGTCCCGCGATGTGCGGCTTGCGCCGGAAGGCCCGAGCGAGATTGCTGACATTGCCGTGTCGCTCAACCATCTCAGTTCCGCGCTGGCGATCTCGGAGGGGCGCCAGCGGGAGTTCCTCATGTCCGTCTCACACGAATTACGCACCCCCCTGACGGCGGTGAAGGGATATGCCGAGGCCCTCGCCGACGGTGTCGTAGCCCAGGAGGATGTCGCACGGACCGGTGCCACGATGGGCGCCGAAGCCGAACGACTCGATCGACTGGTCAAGGACCTCCTTGACCTCGCCAGACTCGGCGCAGTCACCTTTCGGCTGAACCCGAGTCCAAGTGACCTCGTGGAGATTGGCACCGAAGCGTCGGCTGTCTGGGCTCATCGATGTGCTCGCGAGAACGTCAGGTTCGTACCGGAGCTGCAGACGTCCGCCTTGCCGCTCACGACAGACTCGATGCGGGTTCGTCAGATCATCGATAACCTCATCGAGAATGCACTCAGGGTGTCGCCTGCCGGATCTGTCATCGTGCTCGCGGTGCGGCGCGAGCTAGGTTGGGCTGTTGTAGAAGTGCGCGACTCAGGGCCCGGGCTCACTGCCGATGACCTCACCGTGGCCTTCGAGCCGGGAGTGCTCCACGAGCGGTATCGAGGCGTACGTCCGGTGGGCACGGGTCTGGGCCTAGCCATGGTCGGCCGCCTTGCAACGGGACTCGGGGGATTCGCCGAAGTCGGTACTGCACCTGAGGGTGGTGCCTGTTTCACCGTTCGACTGCCGCCCGACGAGTCACCGGCGACGTAGTCTTTCAACGTGAATCCGATCAAGTCACCCGACTATCGAGGTGATCATGCATGCGACGACGACATTGTCGAAGCGATGATCATCGATGTGCGACCACGACGACGCCGTCTCCTTGCGCCCCTGACTGCAGGCGCGGCAGCTGTCGCTGGCTGCGTGCTCGTCTTCGCCGTCGACCCAAATGAGCCAGGCCACTATCCGATCTGCCCCACCCGCGCGCTCCTCGGCATCGACTGCCCTGGCTGTGGGCTCATGCGAGGTACCCACGACCTCCTTCACGGGAATCTCGCTGGGGCCGTGGACCACAATCTCCTCATTCCGGTGCTCGCGCCGCTCGTGCTCCTTTTGTGGCTGGGATGGCTCAAGCGTGCAAGCACCGGAATCCGGCCCGCCGTGACGCGTCGGCGTTTCCGCGAGCGCAACCGACTCCTCGTCGTCGGCCTCGCGCTACTGCTCGCCTTCGGCGTCGTCCGGAACTTCGTCCCCTACCTCGGCTCGGGTTCATCACTTGGGTGATGCGCAGTCCCTGCACCGCTGGGCCTGTGCTCGCACCAATCTCAAGACGTGGCTAATGTTGGCATCGTGACGGTACTGGACGACATCCTCGCTGGCGTGCGTGAGGATCTTGAAGAGCGCATGGCCGCGGTGTCAATTGACCAGCTCAAGGTGCGTGCTCAACAGGCCCGGCCGGCTGTCGACCCCTATCCCATTCTCAAGAGCGCAGGTGTCTCGGTCATCGCGGAGGTCAAGCGATCGAGTCCAAGCCGCGGCGTGCTGGCGGATATCAGCAGCCCCGCCTCGTTGGCGATTGACTATGAGGCTGGTGGCGCGGCCTGTATCAGCGTTCTTACCGAGCAGCGCAGGTTTGGCGGCAGTCTCGCCGATCTCGAGGCAGTGCGGGCCTCGGTAGAAATACCGTTGCTGCGCAAAGATTTCATCGTCACGAGTTACCAACTGTGGGAGGCTAAGGCATCGGGTGCAGACATGGTGCTCCTCATCGTCGCGGCGCTGGATCAGCAGGCTCTTGTGAGTCTGATCGAGCGCACCCGCAGCCTTGGGCTCACCCCTCTGGTCGAGGTACATGACGCAGATGAGGTCGGCCGCGCTATTGACGCTGGTGCAACCATCATCGGCGTCAATGCTCGAGACCTTCGCACCCTTGAGGTGGATCGAACTCAGTTCAACCGGGTTGCTCCTCTCATCCCCGATACTTGTGTGAAGATCGCCGAGTCCGGCGTACGAGATGCCCGCGACCTCATCGCCTACGCCGAGTTCGGTGCCGATGCGGTGCTCGTCGGAGAGAGTCTCGTCACGACGAAGAACCCTCGGACCGCAGTTCACGAACTGGTCACCGCCGGTGCTCATCCAGCCCTACGACATGGACGGAGTTGACCGATGGCGGTCATGCTCGAAACCACGATTGCCCCCGGCCACTACGGACCCTACGGCGGTCGGTTCGTCCCCGAGGCGCTCACCGCCGCGCTCGACCAACTCGATCGTGAGTTTCGGGCGGCGCTCGCCGACGAGTCCTTTACCCATCGGCTGAGCGAGCTTGAGCGCACCTACACCGGGCGCCCCAATCCGCTCACCCTCGCGCGCAGGTTCAGTGAGCACTGCGGCGGCGCCACCGTCTATTTCAAGCGCGAAGACCTCAACCACACCGGATCACACAAGATCAACAACGTGCTAGGCCAAGCACTGCTCGCCGAGCGAATGGGCAAGACAAGGCTCATCGCTGAGACGGGTGCCGGCCAGCACGGCGTCGCCACGGCTACCGCCGCCGCACTGCTCGGCCTCGAATGCGTCGTGTACATGGGCGAGGAGGATACGAGGCGTCAAGCGCTCAATGTCGCGCGAATGAAACTGCTCGGTGCCGAGGTCATCCCGGTCACGACGGGCAGCAAGACCCTCAAGGACGCCATTAACGAGGCCATGCGCGACTGGGTCTCGACGGTCGAGCAGACCCACTACGTGCTCGGCACGGTGACCGGACCTGCACCGTTCCCCGAGGTGGTTCGAACCTTCCACCAGGTCATCGGTCGGGAGGCACGGGCCCAGATCCTCGAGGCGGAGGGCCGACTCCCGGATGCGATCGTGGCCTGCGTCGGCGGGGGATCGAACGCTATGGGGCTTTTCAGTGGCTTCATCGACGATCCCGAGGTTCAGTTGCGCGGGTACGAGGCCGGCGGATCCGGGGTCGAGACCGGCAAGCACGCCGCGCGGTTCGCCGCTGGCACGCCGGGTGTCCTCCACGGTGCCCGCACCTACGTGATGCAAGACGAGTGGGGCCAGACGGTTCCGTCGCATTCCATCAGCGCTGGCCTCGACTACCCGGGGGTCGGCCCTGAGCATGCCTGGCTGCATGACACGGGGCGCGCCACGTACACGCCGATCAACGATGATGAGGCGATGGAGGCCTTTCGGGTGCTTTGCCGGACTGAGGGCATCATCCCGGCGATTGAGACCGCGCACGCGCTGGCCGGGGCGATGCGACTTGGACGCGAGCTCGGTCCGGATTCGATCATCATTGTCAACCTCTCGGGACGGGGCGATAAGGACGTTGCAACGGCCGCCCGGTGGTTCGGTATCGATCTTGGAGGCGCTGCCTCCGATGCACTTTCAGTCGAGATGGCGGAGGGACGTTGAGTCGTCGACTCGCTGACGTCTTCGCCGAGGCGAGGTCCGAGAACCGGGCTGCACTCATCGGGTACCTTCCGGCCGGCTTCCCTGATCGCGATACCTGCGTCGATCTCATCTCGACGATGGTGGAGAGCGGGGTCGATGCCATCGAGGTGGGGCTCCCATACTCCGATCCCCTCATGGACGGTGCCGTGATCCAGGAGGCTGTCGAGCGGGCACTCATCGGCGGGACGACAACCGATGTCGTGCTCGACACGGTGCGTCGCGTGGCGGAGGCCGGCGCCGTCGCCGTTGTCATGTCCTACTGGAACCCGATCGAGCGCTACGGCGTCCAGCAGTTCGCAGCCAACCTGGCGAAGGCGGGAGGAGTCGGCGTCATAACACCGGACCTCACTCCTGAGGAGGCCGGACCCTGGATCGCCGCGACCGACGAGCACAGTATCGACCGAATCTTTCTGGTGGCGCCGTCGTCCACCGATGCCCGCATCGCTACCGTCGTCTCGTCAACCTCAGGTTTCGTCTATGCCGCGTCAACCATGGGAGTGACGGGGGCCCGGTCCACAGTGAGTACCGGCGCGGGCGATCTCGTTGCACGTACTCGTCGGCAGACGGCGCTACCGATCGCCGTCGGCCTTGGAGTCTCGACGGGTGAGCAGGCAGCTGAGGTCGCTACGTACGCTGATGGCGTCATCGTCGGCTCTGCGTTCATCAGGCGAGTCCTTGAGGCCACGGATTCGAGCGCGGCGCGGGAGTCGGTTGCCGCGCTGGCTCGTGAGATGGCCGATGGAGTCCGCGCATGAACGTCGAGAGATCCCTCAGGGGCTCGAACCAACATTCGGCGACGCGCCGAGATGCATGGTGTCCGATCATATGGATGCGAGGATAAAGGCAGTAGACGTTCTCGAACCCAACACGAATCAAGGAGAGCAGCAGCATGTCTGACAATGCAACGAATCGCAGGCAGAAGGCGGCGGCGGCCCGGGAGGCATCAAACGCAGGGGAGAGGCGGCGCGAGCGAACGGTTCGTATCGTGGGTGGGGCGACGGTGCTCGTGGTTGTCGTGGGGATTATCGGTCTCGCGGTGTTTGCGCGATCGACGGATACCGGACCGGAGGTTGTGACCGCAAGCGCCGACCCTTCAGCACCACTGCCCAAGGGCGTGCTCCCGGCGGGAGACCCACATGAGTACGGGGTGGTCTACGGCACAGCGCCCGCTGGCTCGCCGGTCCTCGAAGTATGGGAGGACTTCCAGTGCCCGGCCTGCGGCGCTGTCGAAGCGGCCAATGGCGCCGGGATCGCGCAGCTTGCCGAGGATGGAAAGGTGACCTTGGTGTGGCGACCGACCACCTTCCTCGATAAGAACCTCGGCAACGACTCGTCCCTGCGCGCCGTGGCTGCCTGGGGTTGCGCTGTTGATGCAGGGAAGGCGCGCGAGTACCACGACATCGTCTATGCCAACCAGCCTGCAACGGAAGGCAGCGGGTATCCAGAGGACCAACTCATCGCCTTCGGCACTGAGGCCGGAATCACTGGCGATGCAGCGGCCTCCTTCTCCACGTGCGTGCAGGACGGCACCTACCTTGCGTGGGCTGCGAATAGCACCCAGGTCTTCTACGACGCCGGTATCCAGGGCACCCCGCTCGCGAAGCTCGACGGTACCGAGATCCCAACCGAGAAGCTCGCAGACAAGGCGGCACTCGACCAGGTTATCGCCGACGCCCTCGCCGCTAAGTAGCACGGTGATGATCCCGGCGTCACTGCCGAGCCCGTCGCAAGGGGTATGGCTCCTCGGGCCGATACCGCTGAGGGCCTATGCCCTCATCATCATCGCCGGGATCATCGTTGCCGTCTGGTTAGGCAATCGAAGGTACGTCGAGCGCGGTGGGGCACCTGGAACGATCACCGATATTGCGATCTGGGCGGTGCCCTTCGGGATCATCGGAGGCCGGTTATACCACGTCCTCAGCGATTCGCAGTTGTATTTCGGTGAGAACGGTGCCGGGTTCGTGGCGGCCCTACGCATCTGGGACGGAGGCCTAGGGATCTGGGGGGCGGTGAGCCTTGGGGCGGTGGGCGCCTGGATTGGAGCTCGTCGGGCCCATGTTGCGCTCCCTCCTGTCGGCGATGCAATTGCCCCGGCGATTGCGCTGGCACAGGCGATTGGTCGTTGGGGCAACTGGTTCAACCAAGAACTCTTCGGGGCGCCAACGACCCTGCCATGGGGTTTGGAAATCGACATTGTCCACCGGCCCGGCGGATACGAGGCGTTCGAGACCTTCCATCCGACGTTCCTGTACGAATCCCTGTGGATGGTGGGCGTCGCAGTCGTCCTCATCTGGGCTGACCGGCGCTTCACGATGGGTCATGGCCGAGTCTTCGCGTTGTACGTACTCCTCTACTGTGCCGGTCGCCTGTGGATCGAGTCACTTCGCATCGACTCGGCGAACACCATCCTCGGACTCAGGCTCAACATCTGGACCTCAATCCTTGTCGGTCTCGGTGCGCTCGCGTACCTGGTGATCTCGTCCAGGCTACGGCCGGGTAGGGAGAACCTCGAGCGACCGGCGGTAGAACCGGATGAACCGGATGAACCGTCAGCGGAACCGGATGAACCGTCAGCGGAACCGGATGAAATAGCCAAAAACACAGCCACCTGACCACTCCCCCCGTCATTTGAGCCGGATTCCGGTCGAAATGACTGGGGGAGTGGTCATTTGGGGGTGATAGTGGTTGGTTCATCCCGATTTGATACTGTGTGCCCTTGGGCCAACGTCGTCCCTCCAGATCAATCAAGGTTCGGATCTTCGGATCGTTCCTTGGCATCTGCTATGACGACGATTGGATGACCGATGGAACTCCACAACCCCGACCTACCTAGGGCCCAGGGCCTATATGACCCGGCGCGTGAGCACGATGCCTGCGGGGTCGCGTTCCTTGCGACCCTCACCGGAGTCCCGTCGCACCGCATCGTGGCAGATGCCCTCACCGCCCTGCGCAATCTCGAGCACCGGGGCGCATCGGGCAGTGAGCCCGACAGTGGCGATGGCGCCGGCATCCTGTTCCAGGTTCCCGATGCATTTCTCCGGGCAGTTGTCGAGTTCGAGCTCCCTGGCCCCGGACGGTACGCGGTCGGCACCGGATTCCTCCCGGTTGATGCGCAGGCACGGGATGCGGTCAAGCGAGCAATCGAGGCGATTGCCGTCGATGAGGGAGTCACGGTGCTCGGCTGGCGGGTCGTTCCGATCGATCCGAGCCTGGTCGGTGCCACTGCCCGCAACGTCATGCCCTGGTTCGAGCAGCTTTTCGTCTCCGCTGGTGCGCTCGGGGGGCTGGAGCTCGACCGGGTGGTATTCGCCCTGCGCAAGCGGGCCGAACACGAGACCGGCGTCTATTTCCCCTCTCTCTCGGCTCGAACCCTCGTTTACAAGGGAATGCTCACAACGGGGCAGCTCGAGCCCTTCTACCCTGATCTGTCGGACAGCCGCGTTGCGTCCGCGCTCGCGCTCGTCCACTCTCGCTTCTCGACGAACACCTTTCCCTCGTGGCCCTTGGCTCATCCCTACCGATTCATTTCGCACAACGGCGAGATCAACACTGTGCAGGGCAACCGCAACTGGATGCAGGCACGCGAGTCGATGCTCACATCCGGCATCCTCCCCGGCGCCCTGACCCGACTGTTCCCGGTCTGCTCCCCGGGGAGCAGCGACTCAGGTTCGTTCGACGAGGTGCTGGAGTTCATTCACTTGGGCGGACGGTCGCTTCCACATGCCGTGCTCATGATGATCCCTGAAGCGTGGGAGAACAATCCGACGATGGACCCAGCCCGCCGGGCGTTCTACGAATTCCACTCGACCCTAATGGAGCCGTGGGACGGGCCAGCGAATGTGTGCTTCAGTGACGGGAGCATTATCGGCGCGGTCCTTGATCGCAACGGGCTTCGTCCGGGCAGATTCTGGGTGACCGACGATGGCCTGGTCGTGCTCGCGTCCGAGACCGGGGTCCTCGAACTCGATCCCGCGACAATCGTGCGCAAGGGTCGACTCCAGCCGGGCCGAATGTTCCTCGTCGACACGGTAGCCGGACGCATCATCGAAGACGACGAGGTGAAGGCGGAACTCGCGGCTGCCGCTCCCTACGGCAATTGGCTGGAGTCCGGCCTCGTGCACCTTGAGGAGCTTCCCGAGCGCGAGCACATCGTTCACACACCAGAGTCGGTTGCGCGGCGGCAGCAGACCTTCGGATACACGGAGGAGGATCTGAGGATCATCCTCGAACCGATGGCGCGCACGGGGGCTGAGGCGATCGGCTCGATGGGGACGGATACCCCGGTCGCCGTACTATCGGCCCGGCCCCGCCTGGTATTCGACTACTTCCAGCAACTGTTTGCCCAGGTGACGAATCCGCCGCTGGACTCAATCCGAGAGGAAATCGTCACCTCCCTTTCGAGCCACGTCGGGCCGGAGGGCAACCTCCTTGAGGCAACGGCTGCACATGCCGCTCAAGTGGTACTCCCGTTCCCCGTCATCGACAACGATGAACTGTCGAAGGTCCTGCACATCAACGCCGACGGCACCCAGCCGCGGTTCGCCGGGGTTCGCATTTCCGGCCTCTACCCGGTCGCGGGCGGCGGTGAGGCACTCGAGCGGCGGCTGGCAGAGATCTTCAACGAGGTCGATGCGGTCATCCGGCAGGGCAAGCGGTTCATCGTTTTGTCGGACCGCGACAGCAACGTCGAGAAGGCTCCGATTCCTTCGCTGCTCCTCTGCGCGGCCGTGCACCATCACCTCGTTCGGACCAAGGCACGCACAATGGTGTCCATGCTTGTTGAGGCGGGTGATGTGCGTGAGGTGCATCACGTGGCGCTCCTCGTCGGCTACGGGGCGGCGGCGGTCAACCCGTACCTCGCCCTCGAGACCGTCGAAGACCTCGCCCGGCGCGGGGTCATCCCTGACACGACGCCGGAGCGCGCGATGCGCAACCTCGTGAAGTCTCTTGGTAAGGGCCTGCTCAAGGTCATGTCCAAGATGGGGGTCTCAACGGTCGCCTCGTACCGCGGTGCCCAGATTTTCGAGGCGGTGGGGCTGTCGACATCGCTTGTTGCAGACCACTTCACCGGAACCTCGTCGAAGCTTGGCGGTGTCGGGCTCGACGTTCTCGCGGCAGAGGTCGCGGCCCGTCACGCTGTGGCGTACCCACCATCGGGTATCGCACCTGCTCACCGCACCTTGAACGTGGGCGGTGAGTACCAGTGGCGACGGGAGGGTGAGGCACACCTGTTCGACCCTGAGACCGTGTTCCGGCTGCAGCATTCGACGCGCAACAAGCGGTTCGACATCTTCCGCGAGTACAGCGCAGGCGTCGACGATCAGGCGACCCGTCTGATGACTCTGCGCGGACTGTTCGGCTTCCGCGAGGGGCTACGTCCACCCGTCCCGATCGAGGAGGTGGAGCCTGCCGCCGAGATCATCCGGCGGTTCTCGACCGGCGCGATGTCCTACGGCTCCATCTCCGCCGAGGCCCACGAGACCTTGGCGATCGCGATGAACCGTCTTGGCGCGAAGTCAAACACGGGGGAGGGCGGTGAGGATCCGGAGCGCTTCACTCCGATGGCAGGTGGTGACTCGAAGCGATCGGCGATCAAGCAGGTGGCTTCTGGACGCTTCGGGGTGACGAGCGAATACCTCGTCAACGCCGATGACATCCAGATCAAGATGGCCCAGGGAGCGAAGCCGGGCGAGGGTGGACAACTCCCGGGCCACAAGGTGTACCCATGGATTGCGAAGACCCGGCATTCGACCCCGGGCGTGGGGCTTATCTCGCCCCCGCCGCACCACGACATCTATTCGATCGAAGATCTCGCCCAGCTCATCCATGACCTGAAGAATGCCAATCCGCAGGCCCGGATCCATGTCAAGCTCGTATCGGAGGTCGGGGTCGGTACGGTGGCAGCAGGCGTGGCGAAGGCCCATGCCGACGTCATCCTTATTTCAGGCCACGACGGAGGCACCGGGGCTTCACCCCTCACATCGCTCAAGCACGCCGGGACCCCGTGGGAGCTCGGGCTGGCCGAAACCCAGCAAACCCTCATGATCAATGGCCTGCGCGATCGGGTCGTGGTGCAGGCAGACGGCCAACTCAAGACTGGCCGCGACGTCATCATCGCTGCGCTGCTCGGTGCGGAGGAGTTCGGCTTCGCGACCGCGCCGCTCGTCGTGAGCGGTTGCATCATGATGCGGGTATGCCACCTAGATACCTGCCCGGTTGGCGTGGCCACCCAGAATCCGGTGCTTCGGGAACGCTTCACCGGCAAGCCGGAGTTCGTGGAGACCTTCTTCGAGTACATCGCGCAGGAGGTGCGCGAGTACCTCGCCGCACTCGGCTTCCGTTCAATGGAGGAAGCCGTCGGCCAGGTCGAATCACTCGACACGCTGGCAGCGGTTCGGCATTGGAAGTCGCAGGGGCTCGATCTCGAGCCGATTCTCCACGCTCCCGCCGTGGAAGGGGCTCCTCGACGACGGATGGTTACTCAGGACCACGGGCTCGATCGTGCATTGGACGTCGAACTTCTCGCTCTGTGCGAGCCGTCACTTGACCGGGCGGAGCCGGTTCGGGCCCAGTTGCCTGTGCGCAATGTCAATCGCACGGTCGGCACCATGCTCGGATCGGAGGTGACTCGCCGGTATGGCGGTCAGGGACTCCCTGACGGAACCATCGACCTGACATTCATCGGTTCGGCTGGGCAGTCGTTCGGGGCCTTCATTCCCAGGGGGATGACCCTGCGGCTCGAGGGCGACGCGAATGACTACGTGGGAAAGGGTCTGTCGGGTGGGCGAATCATCATCAGGCCGTCCCGCGCCGCGGTGTTCGATGCCCACGACAACATCATCGCCGGCAATGTCATCGGGTACGGTGCCACTGCTGGAGAGATCTACCTGCGCGGCCGGGCTGGGGAGCGGTTCTGCGTCCGCAATTCTGGCGCTACCGCGGTGGTGGAGGGCGTGGGGGACCATGCCTGTGAGTACATGACTGGTGGTCGCGTGGTCATCCTTGGCGAAACGGGTCGAAATCTTGGTGCGGGCATGTCCGGTGGGATTGCATTCGTGCTTGACCTCGATCCAGGAAGCGTGAACCCCGAGATGGTCGACCTCGATCCACTCGACGAGGACGACACCGATGAACTCCACGGAATTCTCATGCGACATGGTGAGGAGACCGAGTCGACGCTGGTAGGGGTGGTCCTCTGCGATTGGCCCGCGGCGCGGGCGCGGTTCACGAAGGTGATGCCCAAGGATTACAAGCGCGTGATGCAATTGACAGCACAGGCGGTCGAGCAAGGGCTCGATCCGATGGTTCTCGTGATGGGAGGCGGCCGTGGCTGATCCGAAGGGCTTCTTAACGACCGAACGTGAGTTGCCAGCGAGGCGACCTGTGGATATTAGGCTCCAAGACTGGCGAGAGGTTTACCTGGAATTCGGTGAGGCGAGGGTTGAGAAGCAGGCCGGACGCTGCATGGATTGTGGTATCCCGTTCTGTCACAACGGCTGCCCGCTGGGCAACCTCATCCCCGAGTGGAACGACCTTGTCCATCGGCACGACTGGCAGGCCGCAAGTGAGCGTCTCCACGCGACGAATAACTTCCCGGAGTTCACCGGCCGACTTTGCCCCGCGCCGTGCGAGACCGCCTGCGTGCTGGGGATCAACGCGGATGCGGTGACCATCAAGCAGGTTGAGGTGTCGATCATCGACCGGGCGTGGGAGGAAGGCTGGGTCACGGCTCAGCGTCCGGAGCGGCTGTCCGGCAAGACCGTCGCCGTTATCGGATCCGGCCCTGCGGGTCTCGCGGCGGCGCAACAGCTCGCCAGGGCTGGGCATACCGTCGCCTGCTTCGAGCGAGCGGACCGTATCGGCGGCCTGTTGCGCTATGGCATCCCCGAGTTCAAAATGGAAAAGCGCCACCTCGACCGGCGATTGGCCCAGATGGAGGCAGAGGGGGTGAAGTTCCGTCCTGGTACCGACATCGGGGTCGATATCACCGCCGACGACCTGCGACGCCGATACGACGCGGTGGTTATCGCGGTGGGCTCGACGGTAGGCAGGGAGCTTGAGGTCCCTGGACGGGACCTGCGCGGGATCTACCAGGCGATGGAGTTCTTGCCGCTCGCGAACCGGGTCGTCGAGGGTGACACGTCGGTGTCGCCGCTGGACGTGGCAGGCAAGCATGTTGTCATCATCGGAGGCGGTGATACGGGTGCTGACTGCCTCGGAACCGCCCACCGTCAGGGTGCCGCCTCGGTGACTCAGTTGGAAATCCTCCCGACCCCACCACCTGCGAGACCCGGAAGCCAGCCTTGGCCGACCTACCCGATGGTCTACCGGACAACGAGCGCCCATGAGGAGGGTGGCGAGCGGGTGTTCTCGGTATCGACGAAGGATTTTGTTGACGACGGCACTGGCACGGTCTGCGCACTACGCCTGATCGAGGTGGCGGCCCATGAGGGCGGATTCCGTCCGGTTGAAGGCTCTGAACGCGAGATCCCCGCCGATGTCGTACTGCTGGCGATGGGCTTTACCGGCCCCGAGGTCGGCTCGATTGCGGGACAGCTCGGCGTGGATCTTGACTCCAGAGGAACCTTCGATCGCGGCAATGACTATGCGACCAACGTTGACGGTGTCTTCGTCGCAGGCGATGCCGGACGCGGCCAGTCGCTCATCGTTTGGGCGATAGCAGAGGGTCGCGCGGCGGCTGCAGCGGTAGACGAGTTCTTGACCGGAAGCACCCAGCTTCCGGCGCCCATTCTGCCCACTGCTCGGCCGCTCACGGTTCGCTGATCGACGAACGGGGTTCCGGGATCGGCACCGTTAGCGTCGCCGTTGGGCCCGTGCCATGACATCGTTTGCATGGAGGCTGGGATAGGCTCAGTGGTATGCGAAGAGCGAAGATTGTAGCAACGTTGGGGCCGACGACGAGTTCCCTCGAGGCGATTCGCGGCCTGGTGCGTGCAGGCATGGACGTGGCCCGACTCAACCTCTCGCACGGTGACCATGCTGATCATGCGAGCGCTTACGCCGCCGTTCGTCAAGCCTCGGACGAGTCCGGACGTGGGGTCGGGATCCTCGTTGACCTTCAGGGGCCGAAGATCCGCCTTGGACGATTCGCAGCCGGGCCGGTGCTCCTGGAGCCGGGTGACGAATTTGTCGTAACGATTGACGACGTCCCCGGTGACAAGCACATGGTTTCGACCACGTACAAGGGCCTCCCCGGCGATGTCACCCCCGGAGACTCGGTGCTCGTTGACGATGGGCGCATCGCCCTCGAGGTTGTGCGGGTTGATGGTCCGAGAGTGATCACGAAGGTGATTGAAGGAGGGCGCGTCTCCGACAACAAGGGATTCAACCTGCCCGGGGTTGCGGTGAGCGTCCCAGCAATGTCTGAGAAGGACGTCGAGGACCTGCGCTGGGCCCTGCGCATCGGCGCAGACATGATCGCGCTTTCTTTCGTGAGAACAGCCGCAGATATCGCCGGTGTACACGCGATCATGGACGAGGAGGGCGTCCGTCTGCCGGTGCTCGCAAAGGTCGAAAAGCCACAGGCCGTCGACAACCTTCAGGAGATCGTCGAGGCATTCGACGGCGTCATGGTTGCTCGCGGCGACCTCGGCGTCGAACTCCCCCTTGAGATGGTGCCACTCGTCCAGAAACGGGCGGTACAGATGTGCCGCGAGGCTGGCAAGCCGGTCATCGTTGCCACGCAGATGCTCGATTCGATGATCACGGCAAACCGTCCCACGCGGGCAGAGGTGAGCGACGTCGCGAACGCTGTGCTCGACGGTGCCGATGCGCTCATGCTCTCCGGGGAGACGAGCATTGGCGAGCATCCGTCCCTCGTGGTCGAGACCATGGCGCGAATCGTCGAGCATGTCGAACAGGAGGCGCTCGCGAGCCTCCCAGCACTCCTCGATGAACGCGAAGGCTCGACGGCACGGGCGCTCACTCGCGCTGCCGTGGCAGTGGCGGCCGATGTCGAGGCGTCCTACCTCATCGCCTTCACTGAGACTGGCCTCTCGGCACGGCTCATCTCCCGCTGGCGCAGTGCGACGAACCTGCTCGCCTTCACGCCGAATCCGCGGGTGCGCAGCCAGCTGTCTCTCGTCTGGGGTGTAGAGACCTTCCTCGTCCCAAAGGTGACCCACACTGACGAAATGGTCCAGCAGGTCGACCGATCCCTCCTTGAGATCGGGCGCGCCACTGTCGGCGAGCGCGTGGTCATCGTGGCAGGCGTGCCACCGGGGGTGCCCGGAACCACGAACGGCATGCGGGTGCATCGGCTCGGCAGTGCCGGACCGGGTGCCGGGGTCTGATCGGCTACGCTGATATGTCTTTATGGTGTCGACGCCGGTTTGGCGCGGTGCCGACATCCTTTAAGCCCGTCCGGAGAGATGGGGAAGGAGGTCCCTCGTGGATACTTCGCGTTCGCACATCGTCCTTGACGAAGCTGATATCGGTCGAGCCATCAGGCGGATCGCCCATGAGATCGTCGAACGAGCCCGCGGATCCGAGGACCTCGTCCTCCTTGGGATTCCGACCCGAGGAGTGCCGCTTGCCCACCGGATCGCCGAAGCGATCGCGTCTACCGAGGGCAGGTCGGTCCCTGTTGGGTCACTCGATATCACCCTGTACCGCGATGACCTGCGGTTGCGGCCCGCTCGAGCACTAGAGAATACATCAATCCCGCCCGAGGGAATCGATGCCAAGACGATCATCCTTGTCGATGATGTGCTGTTCTCGGGCCGAACGGTCCGAGCGGCCCTTGATGCGCTCAATGACCTAGGTCGGCCCGCCGCGGTGCGCCTAGCAGTTCTCATCGACCGGGGGCATCGAGAGTTCCCGATCCGCCCGGACTTCGTCGGAAAGAACCTGCCTACATCCATCGTGGAGGACGTGAGGGTCGAGGTGGCCGAGATTGATGGCGTGGATCGGGTGACGATCCTTGGTGCGTCGGATGATCCCGGGGATCAGCGGTGAAGCATCTCCTGTCTGCCGGGGACCTCACGCGTGATGATGCCGTCCTCATCCTTGACACGGCGTCGGAACTCGCGACCGTCACCGACCGCTCAGTGAAGAAACTCCCGACGCTCCGCGGCCGCACGGTCGTCAACCTGTTCTTTGAGGACTCAACCCGGACTCGCATCTCCTTCGAGGTCGCAGCGAAGCGCCTGTCCGCAGACGTCATCAACTTCGCCGCCAAGGGTTCATCGGTTTCGAAGGGCGAGAGCCTGAAGGACACTGCCCTCACCCTCGAGGCGATCGGGGCCGATGCTGTCGTCATCCGCCACGGCTCCTCAGGTGCGCCCCACCGACTCGCACGGGCAGGCTGGATAGGGGGGAGTGTCATCAATGCAGGTGACGGCACGCATGAGCACCCCACGCAGGCACTGCTCGACGCCTTCACCCTGCGTCGTCACCTGTGCGAAGGGCGGGGCGACCTCACGGGGATCCGAGTAACGATCGTGGGCGACGTCTTGCACAGTCGCGTTGCACGATCGAATGTCCTCCTCCTTCGCACGCTTGGCGCGCACGTCACCGTTGTCGCCCCACCGACCCTCCTTCCTCTTGGCATTAGTGCCTGGCCGTGTGACGTCACCTATGACATCGACTCGGCGCTGCCTGAGGCTGATGCGGTGATGATGTTGCGGGTTCAAGGTGAGCGCATGCGGGCCGCCTACTTCCCCTCGGCCAATGAGTACAGTCGCTCTTACGGGCTTGATGCCGAACGGCTACGTGCGATGCGACCAGATGCGATCGTCATGCATCCAGGTCCGATGAACCGAGGGATGGAGATCTCGGCCGACGTAGCCGACAGTGACCGCTCGGTCATCGTTGAACAGGTTGCGAACGGCGTCAGCGTACGAATGGCCGTGCTGTACCTGCTGCTCGGGGGCGACATGAAGGGGCAAGGCTGATGACCGCGCTGGTACTGCGAGGGGTTCGTCCCTACGGGGAGGATCCCGTCGATCTTGTCATTGAGGGCGGCGTGATCGCGGAGATGAGCAGGTCTGGCTCGGCGTCCGGCCATATCGTCGACGCTGATGGTCTCGTCGCGCTCCCCGGACTCGTTGATCTGCATACGCACCTGCGCGAGCCGGGCCGCGAGGATGCCGAGACCATCGAAACGGGCTCCCGCGCAGCCGCCCTAGGCGGCTTCACCTGTGTCCATGCCATGGCGAACACCGACCCGGTCGCAGACACCGCCGGTGTCGTCGAACAGGTGTGGCGGCTAGGGCAGCGGGCCGGTCTTGTCGATGTTCGCCCGGTCGGCGCCGTCACGGCAGGGCTCCTCGGTGAGCAGATGGCCGAGCTCGGGGCGATGGCCCACTCATCGGCGCGAGTTCGCGTCTTCAGCGATGACGGGAAGTGTGTGCACGATGCAGTGCTCATGCGGCGGGCCCTGGAATATGTCAAAGCGTTCGGGGGCGTTATCGCCCAACATGCGCAAGAACCGCGACTCACCGAGAACGCTCAGATGAACGAGGGCGTCTTATCCGGCGTGCTCGGGCTCACTGGCTGGCCGTCAGTAGCGGAGGAGGCGATCATTGCGCGCGATGTCCTGCTCGCGGAGCATGTCGGGTCTCGGCTGCACATCTGCCACGTCTCGACTGCGGGCTCGGTTGAGGTCATCCGCTGGGCGAAGGCCCGCGGTATCGATGTGACCGCAGAGGTGACCCCCCACCATCTCATCCTCACTGAGGATCTCGTGGCGAGTTATGACCCGATTTACAAGGTGAATCCGCCCCTGCGCACCCACGATGATGTGTCAGCCCTTCGAATGGCCGTGGCCGACGGCACCATCGATGCGATCGCGACGGACCACGCGCCGCATCCTCACGAGGACAAGGACTGCGAGTGGGCGGCAGCCGCCTTTGGAATGCTCGGGCTCCAGACCGCGCTCAGCGTGGCACAGCACACACTGGTCGAGTCGGGGCTCCTCGACTGGCGCGGACTCGCCGATCGAATGTCTGTCCGCCCGGCACGCATCGGTGGGGTGCAGACGCAGGGGCAGGGGCTCGAGCCAGGTGCGCCCGCGCATGTCTGCGTTCTCGATGCTTCCGCTCGCTGGATCGTGGATCCGGAGGCGGTAGCGTCGAAGAGCCGCAACACCCCCTATGCCTCGATGGAACTTCCCGGATCCGTCCGCCATGTCATCTTCGGTGGCATCCCCACCGTCATCGACGGAGCGCTCGCATGAGCCGCCGCCAACCGGCGGTGCTCGTCCTTGAGGACGGAACCACGATGCGGGGAGCTGCATACGGGGCTATCGGATCGACCTTCGGAGAGGCGGTCTTCTCGACCGGCATGACCGGCTACCAGGAGACCCTCACAGACCCGTCTTACCACCGTCAGATCGTTGTGATGACCGCCCCGCACATTGGCAACACTGGGGTCAATGATGAGGATCCGGAGTCCACTCGCATCTGGGTAAGCGGGTACATCGTCCGCGATCCCTCCCGCAACACCTCCAACTGGCGTGCGAGGAGGGGACTGGAGGACGAACTGCGAGATCAGGGCGTAGTGGGGCTTTGCGACGTCGACACGCGGGCACTCACCCGCAGGCTGCGCGAGCGGGGTGCAATGCGCATGGGCATCTTCTCTGGGGGCCAGGCTCACTTGCCCGTCGACGACCTTTTGGAACAGGTGTTGGCCAGTCCCGTCATGACGGGAGCTGATCTCGCTGGTGAGGTGAGCACCCCCGCCGCCTATCTCGTCCCTGCGGTCGGAGAGCGCCGCCTCACCGTTGCCGCGATTGATCTCGGCATCAAGACCATGACCCCGCGACTCATGGCCGAGAGGGGCATCGACGTGCACGTGTTGCCTGCCTCCACATCGGCTCGTGATGTCCTTGGCCTTGGCGCCGATGGTGTCTTCTTCTCCAATGGTCCCGGGGATCCAGCTACCGCAGATCACGCCGTTGGCGTCATGGAGGCGGTCCTAGGTGCGCGGGTGCCGGTCTTCGGTATCTGCTTTGGCAACCAGATCCTCGGGCGTGCGCTGGGGCTAGGGACCTACAAACTCAGGTACGGGCACCGTGGCATTAACCAGCCGGTCCAGGATCTTCGCACCGGCAAGATCCAGATCACGGCGCACAATCATGGATTCGCTGTGGATGCTCCGCGGGAAGGGATCTTCCAGACGCCGTTCGGTGCGGCGCGCGTGACTCATGTGTGTCGAAACGACGATGTTGTTGAGGGACTTGAATGCCTCGACATCCCGGCGTTCAGCGTCCAGTACCACCCGGAGGCCGCAGCCGGTCCACATGATGCGTCATCAATGTTCGACGAGTTCGTCGACCTTATGCAGCGGAGAATCTGATGCCACGACGCGCTGACCTCCGTACGATCATGGTGATCGGATCCGGGCCGATCGTTATTGGTCAGGCGTGTGAGTTCGACTACTCGGGCACTCAGGCGTGCCGGGTGCTGCGCGATGAGGGAATTCGGGTGGTCCTCGTGAACTCGAATCCGGCGACCATCATGACCGATCCGGAGTTCTCCGATGCGACCTACATTGAGCCGATCACCCCGGAGTTCGTCGAGCGCATTATCGCCAAGGAGCGTCCCGACGCCATCCTTGCAACGCTCGGCGGGCAAACAGCGCTCAACACTGCAATCGCGCTCCACAAGAGTGGGGCGCTCGCGCGCTACGACGTCGAACTGATTGGGGCCGACGTCGATGCCATCGAACGGGGCGAGAATCGTGAACTCTTCCGGACGATTGTTGCCGAGATCGGTGCGGAGAGTGCTCGGTCAGCGGTGTGCCACTCGCTCGATGACTGCTTCGCTGGGGCCCAGAACCTCGGTTATCCAGTTGTCGTGCGTCCCTCGTTCACGATGGGCGGGGCCGGATCTGGGATTGCTTACGACGAGAATGACCTGCGGCGCATCGCCGGCGCGGGACTCCAGGCAAGCCCAACCACTGAGGTGCTCCTTGAGGAGTCAATCCTCGGTTGGAAGGAATACGAACTCGAATTGATGCGTGACAACCGCGATAACGTCGTCGTCGTCTGCTCGATCGAGAACCTCGATCCGATGGGCGTACACACCGGTGACTCGATCACCGTGGCACCAGCAATGACGCTTACCGATCGTGAGTTCCAGCACATGCGCGACGTCGGGATCCAAATCATCCGGGCGGTTGGAGTCGACACCGGCGGCTGCAATATCCAGTTCGCGATCGATCCGAGCGATGGCCGAATGATCGTCATCGAGATGAACCCGCGGGTGTCACGTTCATCGGCCTTGGCCTCGAAGGCGACCGGATTCCCGATTGCCAAGATCGCCGCGCGCCTCGCAATCGGCTACACGCTCGATGAGATTCCCAACGACATCACAAGAAAGACTCCGGCATGCTTCGAGCCCACCTTGGACTACGTGGTTGTGAAAGTGCCGCGGTTCGCCTTCGAGAAGTTCCCTCAGGCCGACCCGATCCTCACCACGACGATGAAGAGCGTCGGCGAGGCCATGGCGATCGGCCGGAACTTCACCGAGGCGCTCCAGAAGGCCCTTCGCTCACTAGAGCGACCCGAAGCCGTGTTCTTCTGGCCCGAGCACCGATCCGACGTTGATCTCCAAGCGCTCCTTGCGGAGATGTCCAAGCCGCAGGACTGCCGACTCTCCTTAGTTCAGCGAGCCTTGTGGGCGGGGGCGACCATCGAGCAGGTGCATGGATCCACCGCAATCGACCCATGGTTCCTCGACCAGATCTGCCTCATCAACGAGATCGCCGATGACGTGCGATCGGCTGAGGGGCTCACCGCCGACATCATCCGGCACGCCAAGCGCAATGGCTTCTCCGACCGGCAGATTGGGCAGGTGCGCGGTCTAGCAGAGCACGAGGTCCGCGAACTCAGGCATGGCCTCCAGATCCGTCCGGTTTTCAAGACGGTCGATACGTGCGCGGCTGAATTCGCGGCGACCACCCCGTACCACTACTCGTCGTACGACGATGAGAACGAGGCGGTACCGTCCGATCGGCGCAAGGTGGTGATCCTTGGCTCGGGGCCGAACCGCATCGGGCAGGGAATCGAGTTCGACTACTCGTGCGTTCATGCAGCGCTGACCCTTCGCGATGCCGGATACGAGACCATCATGATCAACTGCAATCCGGAGACCGTGTCGACCGACTACGACACCGCCGATCGGCTCTACTTTGAACCGCTCACCTTGGAGGATGTGCTCGAGGTCGTCCATCTTGAGCGCCAGTCGGGCACCCTCGTCGGGGTCATCGTTCAACTGGGGGGCCAGACCCCGCTTGGTCTTGCCCAATCACTCAAGGATGCGGGCGTGCCCATCCTCGGGACGAGCCCCGAGGCGATTCACCTTGCGGAGGAGCGGGGCGCCTTCGGCAAGGTCCTGGCGGCAGCGGGCCTGCCTGCGCCAGAGCATGGGACCGCGTCCTCCTTTCCAGAGGCGCAGGCGATTGCCAAGGATGTCGGGTATCCGGTGCTCGTGCGACCGAGTTTCGTCCTCGGCGGTCGTGGCATGGAGATCGTGTACGACGACGCGATGCTCGCCGATTACCTTGTCCGTTCCACGGAGATCAACGCGAAGCATCCGGTGCTCGTCGACCGCTTTCTCGATAACGCGATCGAGATCGACGTTGATGCCATCTACGACGGGGAGGAGTTGTTCCTCGCCGGAGTCATGGAGCATATTGAGGAGGCAGGTATTCACTCGGGTGACTCAGCCTGTGTGTTGCCGCCGATGACCCTTACCGCCGATGAGATCGGCCGCATCAGGGATTCGACCCTTGCCATCGCGAAGGGCGTTGGTGTGCTCGGTCTGCTTAACGTCCAGTACGCGCTTCTCGACGATATCCTTTTCGTGCTCGAGGCGAACCCGCGTGCGTCGCGCACGGTGCCATTCGTGTCGAAGGCAACAGCGGTACCGGTCGCGAAGGCTGCCGCGCGGGTCATGGTGGGCCAGACCATCGCAGACTTGCGGGCCGAGGGAATCCTTCCCGACCACGGCGACGGTGGCACGCTCCCAGTTGGGGCGGCTGTCGCGGTGAAGGAGGCAGTCTTGCCTTTCGGTCGATTCCATGGAGTCGATACTCTCTTGGGACCGGAGATGCGATCGACCGGTGAGGTTATGGGAATCGACGAATCGTTCGGGGTTGCGTTCGCTAAGTCACAGGAGGCGGCATTCTCCGGCGGCCTACCGACCACAGGTACCGCATTTGTCTCGCTCGCCGATCGAGACAAGGTGGCTGCGATTGAACCGCTCAGACGGCTGGTCGAATTCGGTTTTCGGATCCTCGCGACCGCGGGCACGGCACAGGCCCTAGAACGCAACGGCGTTCGAGTCGACGTTCTGCGCAAGCAGCGTGAGGGGCGTGGACCGTCAGGCGAACCCACGACGGTGGACGCAATCATGGCAGGTGAGATCGACCTCATTGTGAACACACCCTACGGAGTCGGGCCGCGCGTTGATGGTTATGAGATCCGCACTGCCGCGGTCATCAAGGGAGTTCCAAGCATCACCACGGTCCAAGGCCTCGCTGCAGCGGTGCAGGGGATCGAGTCGCTTCGAAGTGTCGAGCCAACCGTGCATTCACTTCAGGAGCATGGGAGTACCCTAAAGCAGTTGAGGTCGGTACAGGCCGCTTCAATTCGATCAGGGCACCAGTCGAGGGCAGCAATGCACCCGCAGAGTGCAGAGGAGCGCTGAACCGTGCCTATCCAGTTACGTGCCGAGGTTCTTGACGTCCGCAAGTCGGGCGCGTACTCGGTGCTCTCGCTGACGGCGGCCGGGATGACGGAGTTGGCCCGCCCCGGGCACTTTGTCACGGTGTCAATGGGCGGCGAGGAGAGCAGCATGCTGCTCCGGCGCGCCTTCGCGATTTATCAGGTGAAGTCTCGAGGCGTGTACGGCGGAACCCTTGAGATCGTCGTCGGAGTTGAGGGCAAGGGCTCGAAGTGGCTGAGCGAGCGGCGCCGGCACGACCACCTCGACATCGTCGGCCCGCTTGGCCGCCCGTTCATCCTGCCCAAGGAGCGGGTGCCGTGTGTGCTCGTCGCTGGCGGCTACGGTGCCGCGGGAATGTTCATGCTCGCTGAGCAGCTGCGTGATCGGGGATGCCGTGTCGATGTCGTCATGGGAGCCTCCTGCGAGTCGAAGCTCTTCGGCGTTCTGGAGATGAAGCGAGCCTCGTCAAAGCTCATCATCACAACTGAAGACGGTTCAACGGGTGAGCGGGGCCGCGTCACCGACGTTTTGGGCTCAGTCATAGACAAGTCAGAGGCAGCGGTCGTGTACGCCTGTGGCCCGATGGGAATGCTGTCGGCGGTTGCCGCGATCGCAGGTGAGCACCGGGCGTACAGCCAGTGTTCGGTCGAGGAGGCGATGGCCTGCGGAATCGGGGTGTGCATGACCTGCGTGCTTCCGGTCATCGGCCCGGACGGCGTGACCCGCATGGTGCGGTCGTGCGTGGAGGGGCCGGTGTTCCGCGGAGATCGTGTCCGCTGGAGCGATGTCGGCACCATCCCCGCTGATGCCTTCGGCGCGCCGGTCGTGGAGGAGTCATGAGCCCGGCTGTCATCGGACGAGGTCCGGTGGGCTCCACCTCGGAGACCCCGCGCATGGACATGTCGACCTCACTCGGTGCCATGCACCTCGATGCACCTGTTCTCACCGCCTCAGGCTGTGCTGCGTCAGGTCGGGAACTTGATGAGTACTTCGACATCACCCACCTTGGTGCGATCGTCACGAAAAGCATCATGCTCCAGCCCCGCGCCGGACGGCCCACCCCGCGAATGGCGGAGACGCCGAGTGGCATGCTCAACTCCATAGGCCTCCAAGGTCCAGGCCTAGAGGCCTTCATCGAGACTGACCTCGCTTGGCTTGAGCAGCGCGGCGCCAGGGTCATTGTGTCGATCGCCGGTGGATCGGTCGAGGAGTATGTGAAGATCGCCCAGAAGTTGCGGTACGTATCGGGGATTGACGCCATTGAGGTGAACATCTCCTGCCCGAATGTTGAGGACCGCGGGCAGGTCTTCGCCTGCAACTCCGAGGCGGCGTCGCAGGTCATCCAAGCCGTCCGCCGCCACCTCGATCCGCACACCCCACTTTTTGCAAAGCTCTCACCGGACGTTACCGATATCACCGATATCGCGCACGCGGTCGTGCGCGCCGGCGCCAGTGGGCTGTCGGTCATCAATACGGCCCTAGGTATGGTCATCGACGTCGATCGCATGCGCCCAGCCCTCGCCGGTGTCACCGGCGGGCTCAGTGGTCCGGCAATCCGGCCGATCGCCGTCCGCTGTGTCTGGCAGATCCGCCAAGCCATGCCAAAGATCCCCATCCTCGGCATGGGCGGGATCCGGACCGGACTCGATGCACTGCAGTTCATCCTGGCTGGTGCGAATGCTGTCTCGGTTGGTACCGCCACATTCAATGATCCGTCCGCCCCGATCCGGGTGCAGCGCGAGTTGGCCCAGGCCCTGCACGAGCGAGGCTTTACCTCGCTGCGGGAGGCCATTTCATTCGCCCATCGTGAGTATGACGCCCCAGAGCCCTTGTTTGCAGAGACCGCGGCGGCCGAGTCAGCCGTGAACCCCGAGGTGGATGAAGAGCAGGGCCTCGAGGTTCCGAGGATAATTCAGGTCTCGGAGGTCGACGTCCTCGACGACCGCAGGCCAGTTGCCGAGGTGGTGCAGATTCGACGTGACACCGCGAGCCAGCCGTTCGACCAGTACAAGGAGTTCGCCGAGGCGAAGGCAGCCGACGAGCGCCGCGCCGATGTATCGCCTGAGCCGCAGTGAGGCGCCTACCGGCGTCGCAGGCCACAACATTCCTCACGTGACCGGGCCTACTGCCGGACCCATCGCGGTCGCGCTAGATGCACCGAACCTCACCGTGCTGGCCGCTTGGACTCGGGCCGTGACGCCGTACGTCTCGACTCTTAAGGTGGGCTTGGAGGTCTTCTGTCGCGATGGCGCGGCATCCGTCGAGGTGGCGCGGGCAGCGGCATCCGCGGTCACGGGCCAAGTGCCAGCCATCTTTCTCGACCTCAAGCTCCATGACATCCCTGCGACGGTCGCTGGCGCAGCCAGATCCGTGGCTCACCTTGCTCCCGCGTTCCTCACCGTTCATGCGGCCGGCGGCTCGCAGATGATCACTGCTGCAGCAGCGGCACTCCCGAATACCCGCATTACGGCAGTCACCGTATTGACGTCTCTGGACGACGAGTCGCTGGAATCGATCGGAATGGCGGGCCCATCGCTCGATGCGGCCGTGCGGCTCGCGGTTCTTGCGACGCACGCGGGCGCCGGGGCTATTGTCTGCTCCCCTCGCGAGGTGGCGGCGATCCGGGCTGCGGTTGCTCACGACATCGTGCTCATTACGCCCGGTGTGCGGCCGGTAGGCGTCTCGGTCGATGACCAGCGTCGGACCGCGACCCCGGAGCAGGCGCTCGCTGATGGAGCAGACCTGCTTGTCATCGGCCGGCCGATCACGGGAGCCCCTGATGTTGGGGCGGCTGCGGCAGCACTGGCCGCGACCTGCCGCGATGCTCGCAAGGCTTATCCTCATCATTCATCCTGGATCGCTCCGTGACCGTTCCCGTCCGCACTGAGGAGCAGCGGGCATCGGCACTGCTGCGGGCGATGGAGGTGCGCCATGAGCGGGCAGTGCTTCGTCGGGCGCTGAAAGCGGGTCTGACCTCGGGTGCTGAGATCATCAGAAGTGCTGGATTGTCGGGGGAGTGGCAGGGCGTTCGGGTCCGTTGGCTGCTGGAGTCACTGCCTAGAGTCGGCCCGGCTCGTGCCGATTCGATCATGCGGAGGTTGGTCATCGCAGAGACCCGCAGACTCGGCGGCCTCACGGATCGGCAGCGCGATGAGCTGATCGAGGCGATCCAAGGATGAGCGGTAGCAGGGGGCGGCTCATGGTGGTATCCGGGCCATCCGGTGTTGGCAAGAGCACGGTGGTTCGAGCGCTCCTTGAGCGGATGCCGTACGCATGGCTCTCGGTCTCGGCAACGACCCGTCCGGCTCGGCCTGGCGAGGTCGATGGGGTCGATTACTTCTTCATTGATTCGAGGGGGTTCGACGCGATGATCGCTGCCGGTGACCTCCTGGAGTGGGCGGAGTTTGCCGGCAACCGATACGGGACTCCGCGCGGGCCCGTCGGCGAGCATCGTGCTGCGGGGCGGCCAGTCATCTTGGAGATTGAGGTCGCTGGGGCTCGGCAGGTTCGACAGGCGGCTGATGACGCTCTGCTCGTGTTTCTCGCCCCGCCCTCTTGGGAAATTCTGCGCGCCAGGCTCCTCGGCCGAGGTACGGAATCGCAAGAGGCAGTCGCTCATCGACTAGCCGTCGCGGAGCAGGAGCTTGCCGCTCGGGAGGAGTTCGACGAGGTCGTCGTGAACACCGAGGTGCCGGACACAGTAGAAACGTTGGTAGGCTTTCTCACATGAGTTCCGCTCGCCCTGAGGGCATCACCCATCCGTCCATCGATGCGCTCCTCGAAAAGACGGACTCGAAGTACTCGCTCGTCATCTATGCATCCAAGCGTGCGCGACAGATCAACGCCTACTACTCCCAGCTCGGCGAAGGCCTGTTGGAGTATGTCGGTCCCCTCGTCGAGACCCACGTTCAGGAGAAGTCGCTCTCCATCGCCCTGCGCGAGATCGACGCGGGACTCCTCATCTCCGAGGCGGTCGAGGAGCCGGTCTGACCACGATCCCTGCCGAGACCGGCGCCCCCATCCCGGGGCGCCGGTCTCGCGTCGTTGTGGGGGTAGCAGGGGGTATCGCGGCCTACAAGGCGGTCGAGGTTGTCCGTGGCCTCACCGAGTCAGGGCACGACGTCACCGTCGTCCCGACGGCAGCTGCGTTGAGATTCGTCGGCTCTGCGACCTGGGAGGCGCTGTCCGGAAGGGCGGTGCACCACACGGTCTGGGATCAGGCGCACCTTGTTGCGCATGTGCGACTCGGACAGCAGGCCGACCTCGTTGTCGTGGTCCCCGCGACAGCTGACCTGCTGGCCCGGGCAACGCACGGAGTAGCGGGCGATCTCCTCACGAACGTTCTCCTCACGGCCCGGTGCCCCATCCTCCTCGCGCCAGCAATGCACACCGAAATGTGGGTGCATCCGGCAACTCAACGAAATGTCTCGGATCTACGAGGCAGGGGAGTCGTCGTGCTGGAGCCCGCTGCCGGCCGGCTCACCGGCGCCGACTCCGGGGCAGGGCGACTACCGGAGCCGCGCCAGATTCTCGAAGCCATCGGCGATCTGCTGCGGCGAAGTCCGTCCAATGACCTTGCCGGCCGATCGATCGTCGTGAGTGCGGGTGGCACTCGGGAGCCGCTGGATCCGGTGCGGTTCATCGGTAACAACAGCAGTGGGCGTCAAGGGGTGGAACTTGCCCGGACAGCTGTGTCGCGCGGCGCCTCGGTCACCCTTGTCGCGGCCAACCTCGACGTCGATCCCCCGGCTGGGGTCACGCTCGTGCGGGTGAGCACGGCCGCCGAACTGCACGCGGCCATGGTCGCGCGGTCGATCGCAGCAGATGTCCTCGTCATGGCTGCAGCAGTTGCAGATTTCCGCCCCGATACCCGGGCCGGATCCAAGATCAAGAAGGAGTCTGCGGAGGCGACCCTGCGTATTGATCTGGTCCAGACCGTCGATGTCCTCGCTGATCTTGTTCGAACGCGAGTGGGCGCGCGACCCGTCATCGTCGGCTTCGCCGCTGAGACTGCGACCAATGCTGACGAGTTGGTCTCAGTTGCGAGAGGAAAGCTTGCCCGCAAGGGCTGCGACCTGCTGATCGTCAATGATGTGGGGCGGGTCGAGGTATTCGGTGCTGTGGACAATGAGGTGCTGGTGTTGGGGTCCGACGGTTCGATGACGGAGTTGTCACGTCGCTCGAAGGCTGCCGTGGCGGACGGGGTCTGGGATGCTGTTGCTCGCCTGTTCGCCGATCGATTGGCAGTAGACACATAGGACTCAACGCTAGACTATGTTCCTTCGTCGGCAAGGACCGTCATGGTTGCCGTCACTATCGGGAGAAGAGTTCGTGTCGAAGCGCTTGTTCACGTCTGAGTCTGTCACCGAGGGTCACCCCGACAAGATGGCTGATCAGATCAGCGATGCCATCTTGGATGACCTTCTGCGTCAGGATCCACGCAGTCGCGTTGCCGTCGAAACGATGCTCACGACCGGTCAGGTGCACGTCGCCGGCGAGGTCACGACCGATGGCTTTGCAGATGTGATGAAACTCGTGCGTGACACCGTCCTGCATATCGGCTACGACTCCTCGGAGAAGGGCTTCGACGGCTCGTCCTGTGGCATCCAGGTGTCGATCGGTAAGCAGTCACCGGATATTGCGCAGGGTGTCGACGACGCAATCGAAGAGCGAGAGGGTAAGAGCGAGGATCCACTCGACCGACAGGGCGCCGGTGATCAGGGTCTGATGTTCGGCTACGCCTGCACCGACACCCTCGAACTCATGCCACTGCCGATCTCGCTAGCGCACCGCCTCGCCGAGCGACTCACCCTCGTTCGCAAGGACGGCACGCTCGCCTACCTGCGCGCTGATGGGAAGACTCAGGTCACCATCGAGTACGACGAGAATGATCGCCCGATCCGAATCGACACAATCGTCGTGTCCAGCCAGCACGCCGAACACATCGACCTCGACAAGGATCTCGGCCCAGACATTCGTCGCATGGTGGTGGAGCCGATTCTCGAGACGATCGATCTTGACTCGAAGGACTACCGCCTGCTCGTCAATCCCACCGGAAAGTTCGTGGTCGGCGGGCCGATGGGCGATGCCGGTCTCACCGGGCGCAAGATCATTGTCGACACCTATGGCGGGATGGCCCGCCACGGTGGTGGTGCCTTCTCCGGCAAGGACCCATCAAAGGTCGACCGGTCTGCCGCGTATGCGATGCGCTGGGTCGCCAAGAATGTTGTCGCTGCTGGTCTGGCGACGCGTTGTGAGGTTCAGGTCGCCTACGCGATCGGCAAGGCTCACCCGGTTGGTGTGTTCGTCGAGACCTTCGGTACTGGCATCATCAGCGATGAGACGATTCAGGAGGCCGTGCTTCGAGTCTTCGACCTACGTCCAGCCGCGATCATTCGCGATCTTGACCTGCTTCGCCCGATTTATCGAACGACGAGCGCGTATGGACACTTTGGTCGTCCGCAGGGAACGAACGAATTGCTCGATGCGGATGACGTGATGAGTCGCACTCAGGTCGGCCCGACGTTCACCTGGGAGGGCGTCGACCGGGCAGAGGCGCTGCGCGACGTCGCTGGCGTCTAGTAGCGCGCCCGGGGGCAGTGATCGACGACCAACTGGCACTGGATACGGGTACACCGGTTGGCCGCCGCCCGCGGGTGGGTTCGGCGGTGCCGTTGGCGAAGGAGTCGCCGGTCGGTCAGGTGCGCGTGGAATCCCCGCTGCCACACCTTGATCGGGTATTCGACTACGGGGTACCCGAATCCCTCGACAAGGCTGCCCAGCCTGGGGTCCGCGTGCGTGTTCGTTTTGCTGGACGCCTCCTCAATGGCCTCATCGTCGGGCGGAGCCAGGAGAGCTCGGTCGAAGCGAGCCTGCGGCCCATCGAACGGGTGCTGTCGCCCGAGCAGGTACTGACCGACGAGGTCTCGACGCTCGTGTCAGCCGTGGCGGATCGATATGCGGGTTCCTTCTGGGACGTCTTGAGGGCCGCCTTGCCCCCGCGTCACGCTCGCGCTGAGGCAGCAATCACCATGGTTGACACCGCCTCTTTGGTCGACCCTCGCGAGGGTGACGAGGACGCGTGGGCGCGCTACCAGCGTGGCAGGGTGCTGTACGGACGTGCGCTCGCCGGCGGTATCGCAGGAGTGCGCGGCGTGTGGTCTGCGGCGCCAGCCCATCCGTGGACGGCAGATATCGCGGCCATCGTCCGTGCGGTGCTCTCGCGTCCAATTGGAGGTGTCCTCGTCGTCGTCCCAGACGCCTGGGATGTCGCGCAGGTGACCGCTGCCCTCGAGGATTGCACTGAGACGATGGCTGTACTCACGGCAGATCTCGGTCCCGAGCGCCGCTACCGGGAATTCCTACGAGTGCTACGCGGGACAGTTCGCCTCGTCGTCGGGACGAGGGCCGCGGTCTTCGCGCCCGTGCATGATTTGGCACTCACGATCGTCTGGAATGACGGGGATGAGGCCCTCTGGGAGCCGCACGCGCCCTACTGGAACGCTCGCGACGTCGCGGCCCTGCGTTCCCATCTCACCGGATGCGGCCTTCTCGTCGGATCACCGGCCCGAAGCGTCGAGACTGAGCAGTGGTGCGCAAGCGGCTGGGCGCAGTCGCTGTCCGCGAATCGGCAGACACTGCGTGCGGACGCGCCGATTGTGCGGGCGCTGGAGATTCAAGATGAGGCCCGAGACGAGGCTGCTGCGTCCGCCAGGATTCCGCATACCGCCTGGCTGGTCGCTAAGGAGGGCCTGCGCAGCGGGCCGGTACTCATTCAGGTGGCCCGGCGCGGATACCTGCCGGTGCTCGCATGCCTGGAGTGCCGAGAGGCAGCCCGTTGCTCGTGCACCGGGCCATTGTCACTGGCAGCCGGGCGGCAAGTGGCCATGTGTGGCTGGTGTGGCAAGTTGTCGGGCTCGTGGTCGTGCGGGGCGTGTGGCTCCGGCCAGTTCCGCGCGGTGGCGATTGGAATCGAACGTACCGCCGAGGAGTTCGGGCGGGCGTTCCATGGTGAACGGATCGTGTGGTCGTCTGGAGACCAGATGAAGCGTGCGGTGGGGGAGACACCGGCCCTCGTCATCGCGACGGCTGGCGCCGAGCCGGTGGCCACCGGCGGATACACCGCCGTCGTCATCCTCGATGCGCGAACCTCGATGATGCGCCCGTCGCTTCGGGCGATGGAGGAGTCTGCGCATCGGTGGTTCTCGGCTGCGCTACATGCGAGACCCCGCGCGCAAATCATCGTCACCGCCGAGACTGGCGCGCCGGCAGTTCAGGCACTTGTCCGATGGGATGCATCATGGCTGGCTGCCCGCGAGTTGGGTGAGCGGGCCTCCGCTGGTATGCCTCCCGCGACCCGCGTCGCGGTACTGCGCGGGACTCCTCAGGACATCGACGAGGTCGGCCGCGCCCTGCGGGTACCTCACCGGCTCCTCGGCCCGGTGGGTGACAGGGCGATCGTGACGGTGCGACGCGAGAATGGCCCGACACTTGGCAGGGAACTCCGCGCCATCAGCGTCGTCCGGTCGGCGAAGTCAGGGCCCGGCAAGCCCGTAACAGTAATCATGGATCCAAGGGACATCGACACCTAAGGACCACCAGAGCAACCCCCTCCCTTCATCTCACCCAGAATCCGGGCGAGATGAATGAATCGGAGGCGATTCGTCTTCATTTCGTTTTATTCGCCCGGAATCTGGGCCAGATGGGATTGGGCGGGCGTGACGATACTCTTGGGTTGTGGCTATTCAACCGATCCGACTCATGGGCGATCCCGTCCTTCGTACGCCGGCGGCCACCGTCGACACCTTCGACAAGGAACTGCGCAAACTCGTGAAGGACCTGACCGAGACTATGCAGGACGCGCCCGGCGCCGGTCTCGCGGCTCCCCAGATTGGCGTTTCCCTACGGGTCTTCACCTACTGGGTCGATGATGAGATCGGCCACCTCGTCAACCCTGACCTGGACCTATCCTCCGACATTCAAGATGGCGAGGAGGGGTGCCTTTCACTTCCCGGGCTCACCTTCGATACCAAGCGCGCGATGAGCGTTTTGGCCAAGGGCATGAATATGCACGGAGAACCGATCGTCATCGAAGGCAGCGATCTGCTGGCGCGTTGCGTCCAGCATGAGACCGATCACCTCGACGGAATCCTCTTCATCGACAAGCTTGATCCACAGGCCCGGCGCGAGGCGATGCGCCTCATCCGCGAGTCTGAGTGGTTCGGCGAGCCAGCCCCGGCCTTCCATGCCAGCCCGCACACTATCTCCTCCCGCTGGCTGTAGGGCCACGGGTGCGCTGTATTTTCGCTGGAACGCCAGGGGTCGCCCTGCCATCACTTGAGGCGTTGCTGGATTCCCGACATGAAGTGGTCGCTGTCGTCACAAGGCCAGACTCCGCACGCGGGCGTGGCCGCATGGTGGAGCGCAGCGCGGTAGCGCGGCTCGCAGCAGTTCGGGGCATACCCGTGCTGAGCCCGATGAGCCCCAGCGAGCCGGGTTTCGCAGATGACCTCCGGGCCCTCCAACCCGACTGCTGCCCAGTGGTTGCCTACGGCGCGCTCCTGCCCGCCAGCCTCCTGGCGATCCCGCGTCTCGGCTGGGTGAACCTTCACTTTTCGCTCCTTCCCGCATGGCGAGGCGCGGCGCCCGTGCAGCGTGCTGTCCTCCACGGCGACGACATCACGGGTGCAACGACCTTCGTCATTGGCCCGGGTCTCGACGACGGCCCGGTGCTCGGCACCGTCACCGAGGAGATTCGCCAGGCAGATACGTCCGGTGAACTTCTCGACCGACTCGCGAATTCGGGAGCGAGCCTCCTCATCGCGACCCTCGATGCGCTTGAGGACCAAGTAATCGAGGCGAAGCCCCAACCCGCGGAAGGTGTGAGTTTGGCGCCAAAAATCGGCGTTGACGACGCACGAATTCGCTGGGACGAACCGCTCGTCGGCGTTGATCGCCGCATCCGCGCTGTAACTCCGGCGCCCGGTGCCTGGACCATGCTAGGAGCCGAGCGACTCGGCGTGGGGCCAGTATCTATATCACCAGACGGCGCACCCGAGGGCCTCGATCCGGGGCAGGTCGTTGCCACGAAGTCGAAGGTGTGGGTCGGCACCGGGAGTCGTGCCGCCCTGCTTGGTCAGGTGCGTCCGGCCGGGAAACGAGACATGCTTGCCGCCGACTGGGCGCGCGGCCTCCGCGGCGAGATCGGCAGGCTGGGATGACCAGAGTCGATCCCTCCCGCGAAACTGCGTTCGCGCTCCTGCGCGCTGTTCGCGAGGACGAGGCATACGCGAACCTCGCCATGCCACTCCTCCTTCGTGCCCGCAAGCTCACCGGACGTGACGCGGGCTTCGCCACCGAACTCGGATACGGAACTCTGCGGTGGCTGGGCTGGTACGACGCAGTCCTGCAGTCGTGCATCACGAGGAACTGGGCGAGTGTTGAGGCCGGATTGAAGGACGTCCTGCGACTGGGCTGCCATCAACTCCTCGCGATGCGGGTTCCGAGTCATGCAGCCGTCGACTCCTCCTGCGAACTGGCCCGGCGCAACGGCAACCCTGGTTCCGCGACAGGCCGGGCCGGATTCGTGAACGCGGTCCTGCGAAAGGTGGCCGCACGCAGCCCCGAGGAATGGGTCGAGCAACTCGGAGTCACAGGTGATGATGTCGAGAGCCTGTCGACCCGCCTTTCCCATCCGGCCTGGATCATCCGCGCGTTTCAGGATGCGCTGGGTGACCGACGCGATGAGGTGGAATTCCTCCTTGAGGCCGACAATGAGCCAGCACGACCCACCCTCGTGGCCCGGCCTGGCCGACTCAGCGCAGAAGAACTGCGGGCGCTGCCGCAGGTGCAGCCGACCCGCTGGTCACCTATCGGCGCTGTGCTCACCGACGGCACGCCCGAGTCCTTGAATGTCGTTCACTCCGGTCTTGCCGGGGTTCAGGATGAGGGTAGTCAACTCATGGCCCTCGCCATTGCCGGCGCGGTGGTCGACCATGAGGAGCACGCTTGGCTCGATATGTGCGCTGGGCCGGGAGGCAAGGCGGCATTGCTCGCCGGACTAGGTGCCGAGCGAGGGATCGAACTCGTGGCGATTGAGCAGCATCATCACCGGGCGGTACTCGTTGATCAGGCGGTCGATGGCGCAGCGCACGTGGAGGTCATCGTCGGCGATGCAACGACGTCACCGTGGGGCAAACGGCGGTTTGACCGAGTGCTCGTCGATGCACCGTGCACTGGTCTGGGTGCTTTGAGGCGGCGGCCAGAGGCACGCTGGCGCAAGTCGCCGATGGATCTAGCCTCGCTCGGGCCGCTCCAGCGGGCCCTGCTCAATGCCGCTGCCGATGCCACGCTGCCGGGCGGAGTTATTGCCTATGTCACCTGTTCTCCGCACCTCGCGGAGACGGAGTTCGTCATAAGCGACGTCGTCGGCAGGCGCGATGACCTCATTATCGAGGATGCTCGGACGCTGCTTCCTAGCGTCGAGGACCTCGAGGACGGTCCCTTCGTACGGCTGTGGCCGCATCGACACGGGACCGACGGAATGTTTCTTGCGATCATGCGTAAGCGCTGAGCATGCTCGGGCGACGAGGCCGACTACCCTGATCCCGTGGGCGTCCTAATTTCCCCGAGCGTGTTAAACAGCGATCTGTCTCGGCTCGCTGAAGAGGTGAGCCGGATTGCGATCTCAGCAGATTTCGTGCACCTCGACGTCATGGACAACCACTTCGTCCCGAATCTCACCTTCGGACTGCCGATCATCGAGTCACTCCTGCGTAACTGCGCGGTTCCGGCCGACTGCCACCTCATGATCGCTGATCCGGACCGCTGGGCCCCGGCCTACGCCGAGGCCGGGGCAGCGAGCGTTACCTTCCACATCGAGGCGGCTCGCAGCCCTGAGGGGATCTGCCGGGATATCCGAAGCGCAGGCGCGCGCGCTGGCGTGGCAGTCAAGCCCGGTACCGAGGTCGAGGAGTTGGCGAGCCTGATGCGGGACCTGGACATGATCCTCATCATGACCGTCGAGCCGGGGTTCGGCGGGCAGTCGTTCATGGCCGACATGCTGGCGAAAATCACCCGTGCGAGGCAGCTCGCGGAGTCCACGGGTACAGATGTTTGGGTTCAGGTCGACGGTGGCATTGATGCGTCAAACATTGAGCAATGCGCGAGTGCCGGAGCAAATGTCTTCGTCGCGGGCTCCGCAGTGTTTCGTGCCCCCGATCCTGCGGCGATGGTCACCCGCTTGAGGCGCCTCGCTGACGGTGCCGTCCCTTAATGAGCGACTGGGACGCCGCGATGGCCCGCGCGCTGGAATTGGCCGTGGCTCCTGACGCGCCTAGGGGCCTGAACCCGCGCGTCGGCTGCGTCATCATCGGTGCTTTCGGCGACACGTTGGGGGAGGGCCACCACCGCGGTGCGGGAACCCCGCATGCCGAAGTGCAGGCCCTGGACGAGGCGGGTGTCGCGGCCAGGGGTGCTACCGCGGTTGTCACTCTCGAGCCCTGCCGTCACTTCGGCCGAACTGGTCCGTGTGTGCAGGCGCTGATGTCCGCGGGCGTGAGCCGCGTCGTGTTCGCCCAGACCGACCCGACGGCCCAGGCGGGCGGCGGCGCCGGTGAACTCCGGGCCGGTGGCATCGAGGTGATCGGCGGCGTGCTGGAGGAGCGGGCATCACTTGTCAATCGGGGCTGGACCCACGTGCAGCGAACCGGCCGACCCTTCGTCACGTTGAAGATCGCCGCGACCCTCGACGGACGTGTCGCCGGCGCCTCAGGCGGTCCGACCCCGATAAGCGGCCCAGAGTCGGCGCTCTTCGTACACGCATTGCGCGGTGACGTCGATGCTGTTCTCGTTGGCACCGGCACCGCCCTCACCGACAACCCGCGATTGACGGTTCGTGAGTCAGATGGTCGGCTGGCGGATCGCCAGCCTCTGCGGGTGATTGTTGGTATGCGCGACCTTCCTGGCTCCCTGCGGATTTTCAATGATGAGGCGCTGACGGTTCACCTGCAAACTCGGGTGCTGACCGAGGTGATTGCCGATCTGGTGGGCCGTGGAGTCCAGCAGGTACTCCTTGAGGGCGGGCCGAGCCTCGCTGCTGCCTTCCTCAACGAGGGCCTCGTGGACGAGGTGGTGTGGCTGCTTGCTCCTCGCCTGTTCGGGGTCGGTCCGCTTGCCCTCGGTCCGATGAGCGAGCCACTCTTGGTCGATGTGCGGGAGTTCGGCCGGATCGGGGATGATGTACTCGTAAGGGGAGCACCTCGCACCCCAGCACACTGACCAAAGGATCACTCATGTTCACCGGGATTGTCGAGGAGCGGGGAACTGTCGCGTCGGTGGAACCACTCACGAACGCTGAACGCATCGCGATCCGCGGGTCCGTGGTTCTCGCTGATGTTCGCCCGGGGGATTCGATCGCCGTGAACGGGGTCTGCCTCACGGTTGTTGATATCGGGCCAGACTCCTTCACGGCCGACGTCATGCAGGAAACTCTCAAGCGCAGTTCGCTGGGGAGCGCTGGAGTCGGTTCGGAAGTCAACCTCGAACGCGCGGCTCGGTTGGACTCTAGGCTCGGTGGTCATCTCGTTCAGGGCCATGTCGACGGCACTGGGGAGGTGCTGGTGATCGAGCCCGATCCACATTGGACCCTCATGCGGATCTCGCTTCCTGCAGGGCTGGGTCGATATGTTGTCGAGAAGGGATCCATCACTGTCGACGGGGTGTCGCTCACCGTTGTCGGTGTTGACGACGATGGCTTCAGCGTCTCCCTCATCCCGACAACCTTGGCGGAAACAACGCTGGGCTCTCGCCGTGTGGGCGACACGGTCAATCTCGAGGTTGACGCCATTGCGAAGTATGTGGAGCGACTCATGCAGGGAAGGCTTTCGTGATACCCGCGGAAGAGATGTACCTCGAGGATCCCCGCCCGGGGCTCCCCTCTCCGATCGCCGTTGTGCTCGACGATGATCAGCCCAACGTCGACGGGACGGTGCGACTGGATTCCATCGAGGCAGCGATCGAGGCGATTCGCCTTGGCAAAGCCGTCATCGTCGTCGATGATGAGGATCGAGAAAACGAGGGAGACCTCATCTTTGCCGCGTCGGCGGCGACACCGGCACTCACTGCGTTCATGATCAGGTACACCTCGGGCTACATCTGTGTTGGCATGGATGGCGAGCTTCTTGATCATCTCGGCCTACCGCCGATGACCGCCGTGAATGAAGATCGCAAAGGCACCGCATATGCCGTGTCCGTCGACGCCCGGGATGTCATCAGCACCGGGATTTCCGCGGAGGACCGTGCCCACACGATCAACGTCCTCGCTGACTCGGCGACGGAGCCGGGCGACCTTACGAGGCCGGGTCACGTTATGCCGCTGCGTTCCGTGCCAGGTGGTGTGCTGAGGCGTGCCGGTCACACTGAGGCCGCGGTGGACCTCACCCGCCTCGCCGGGCTTACTCCCGCGGGGGCCCTTTGCGAAATGGTGAACGACGTCGGCACAATGATGAATGCGGCGGACTGCCGGGCCTTTGCCGACGAGCACGGGCTTCTCCTCATCTCGATTGCCGACCTGATCCGTTATCGCCGGCGCCACGAGAACCACGTCCAGCGTGTCGCCTCGGCGAGGCTTCCGACGGAGTTCGCTGACTTCACCGCGGTTGGCTTTCGAAGCGATATCGATGGCATTGAGCACATCGCTCTCGTTCGCGGTGATATCGGTGACGGGCACGATGTCCTCGTTCGAGTGCACTCCGAGTGCCTGACGGGCGATGTCCTCGGGTCCCTGCGCTGCGACTGCGGCCCCCAACTCCAGGCGGCTCTGCGCCGCATCGCGGAGGAGGGCAGGGGTGTGGTGCTCTATGTGCGCGGGCATGAGGGCCGAGGCATCGGACTGCTCCATAAGTTGCGCGCGTATGAACTGCAGGATCGCGGGCGTGACACAGTTGATGCCAACCTTGAACTCGGACTCCCCTCGGATGCCCGCGACTACGGCACGGGTGCACAAATACTCGCCGATCTCGGGATCGTGAGCATGCGGCTGCTCACGAACAACCCGGCGAAACGCGCAGGGCTTGAGGGGTACGGGCTGTCGATCGTTGAACGAATACCCATTGAGGTGCTCGCAAATGAGCACAATGTTGACTACCTGCGCACGAAGGTCGAGCGAATGGGCCACACGATGGCACCAACTCAGCCGGCCGCTGTCGTTGAGTCGGGCCGATGAGCGGCGCAGGGGCTCCAATAGCGGGAGTGCCCGTTGTGGGTGCACGGATCGCGCTTGTCGCATCAATGTGGCACGCGGTTATCATGGACGGACTCATCGCGGGTGCGGAACGCGCCTGTGCGCAGTCGCAGGCTACCGCGACCGTCATCCGCACCTCGGGGTCCTTTGAACTGCCGATTCTGGCAAAGGCATGCGCACTGTCGGGCCGTTTCGACGCCGTGGTCGCGCTCGGCGTCATCATCAGGGGCGGCACTCCCCACTTCGAATACGTGTGTGCGGCAGCGACGTCGGGGCTCAGTGATGTCGCTCTCGACACGATGATTCCTGTCGGTTTCGGCCTACTCACCTGCGATACCGAGGAGCAGGCGCTGACCCGAGCCGGCCTTGAAGGATCACGCGAGGACAAGGGCGCTGAAGCCACCTGGGCGGCATTAACGAGCCTCGCAGCCCTGCGTGCGATTCAGTGCAACGTCTCGGCCTAGGCTCAGCACGTGAAAACCTTCGATGAGCTGTATGCCGAACTCGTGCGGAAGGCCGCGTACGGTGATGAGGATTCCGGGACCGTGCGACTGCTCGCTCAGGGCGTGCACGCCGTCGGCAAGAAGGTTGTCGAAGAGGCTGCAGAGTCATGGATGGCTGCCGAGCATGAGGGACCTGAGCGGACAGCCGAGGAGATCTCGCAATTGCTCTACCACGTGCAGGTGCTCATGCTCGCGGCAAGCGTGAGCCTCGACGACGTCTACCGTCGGCTCTGACCGGCATGCTGAGAGTCGCTGTCCCGAACAAGGGTCAACTCGCCGAGCCTGCGCGCAGCATGCTGCTCGAGGCCGGGTACCTCCGCGACGCGGGGGTACGCGATCTCGTCGTCCACGATCCGATCAATGATGTCGAGTTCTTCTTCCTGCGCCCAAAGGACATCGCGATCTACGTTGGAGAGGGCACGCTTGACGCTGGCATCACCGGCCGCGACATGCTTTTGGACTCGGGCGCCCGGGCGAGTGAACTCCTGCCGCTGGGATTCGCGCCTTCGAGCTTTCGGCTGGCAGCGCCCAAGGGGATGGTGAGCTCGCCGCTGGAGTTGGCTGGCAAGCGAATCGCTACCTCCTACGCGGGACTGCTGAATTCGTGGCTGTCCGAGCAGGGCATCGAGGCGCGAGTCGTTCGGCTCGACGGTGCCGTCGAGAACGCAGTGGCACTCGGCGTCGCAGATGCGGTGGCTGATGTCGTGGCGACGGGCACCACCCTCAAGCGTGCTGGTCTTGAGCTCGTCGGCGAGGCCCTGCTCGTCTCGGAGGCCCTCGTCGTTCGGCGCGAGGGTGCGCCCAGCGACGTTGCGGTCGATACGTTCGTTCGCCGGCTGCACAGTGTCATGGTGGCGCGGTCCTATGTACTCGTCGACTACGACATTCCGACTGCTCTCCTCGAGGACGCCTGCCTCGTGACCCCGGGCCTAGAGTCCCCGACAGTGTCGTCGCTCCATGATCCTGCGTGGTCGGCGGTGCGCGCCATGGTGCCAGCGGCCGATGTCCATCACATCATGGACGAGCTCTACGACATGGGCGCTCGGGGGATCCTTGTGACCGACATCCACGCGTGTCGGCTGTGACTGCTGAAGCAGGAGTCACCGGTGCATCGATCATCGTGTGGCGCCGGGTTGCGTGGAACGAGACCGACGCGGCGGGTCATAACCACTTCACCGCCGTGTTCCGGTGGATCGAAGAGGCCGAGCATGTGCTCTTTCGGTCAATTGGAGTGGAAGCGTCGATGATCCCCCGAATTCCAAGGGTCCACATCGAGGTCGACTACTTCGATCGACTGTACTTCGATGAGTTGATCGAAGTGCGTGTCGGTGTGGCGAAGGTCGGCACATCGTCGTGCCACTTCGGTTTTGACGTGCTCAAGGCGGACGGCGGACGGGCCATCGGTGGCCGTTATGTCATCGTCCATGCCTCAGGAACTGCGTCTGGCGCGGCACCGTGGCCGGCAGGGATTCGTGAGAACCTCAGCGCGCGGTCTGAATTGACCACGGACCTTTCCCGGTAGGCTGCCGTTCCTTCGATTCACGGTCGATGACGAGGACCCGGCGAACTCCTGGGCGAGGAGGTCCTCCCCGAGGCGCTCCCGACTGCGGCCGAGATTCTTTCGGGGGTCGACGTAACAGTCGACCCGGCTGCGGTACCCTTATTGCGTTAATCTGACGCTCGTCAGGTAAACATCTCGTAACGACTCGCACGTTTGCTTGAACCGGGTTGTGATCAAATGTCACAATCCCTTAGCGCCGCAATCGCGGACGTATTTTTCGCATGGCAGGACCTTTGGGTTCGCTCTCAATCAGGAGGTGGCATGAGGATTCGTCTCATGGCAGTGGCGGCAGCGGTAGGCGCTGGCTCGCTTGTATTGTCCGGGTGCGTTTCGTCGGGAACAAGCAGTTCCGACGCGAGCTCAGCTCCGGCAGAGGCATCGGCGGCGGCCTCGGATGCTGCATCCGCTGCGGCGCCGACCGGGGATCCGCTCGTTCTCGGTATCGTTCAGGCCGGTTCCGGCTTCATGGGCCCGATCGATACGCCCGCGCGCAACGCCCTTCTCATGGAGGTCGATGCAGTCAACGCCGCCGGTGGCGTCAATGGCCAGCCCATCACGGTCGAGTTCATCGACACCGAGACCAAGTTCGAGAAGTACGCACCTGCAGCCGAGGAAGTTATCGGCAAGGGCGCCAATGTTCTGGTCGTCACCTGCGACTACGACGTGTCCTCGCCCGCTGCGCTCGTCGCGGAGGGCAAGAACATCCTCAACGTCGCGCCGTGCATCGGTGACCCGATCTACGGACCTGCGGGCGGCCTCAAGCTCGGCTTCTCCATGGGCGATGGCGTACCCGGCGAGGCTTCGGTCATGGCCGAGTTCGCGAGCAGCAAGGGCTGGAAGAACGCAGTCCTGCTCAAGGACACGTCCATCAAGTACACGCAGAACCAGTGCGCAGTGTTTGAGAAGCGCTTCACCGAGCTCGGTGGCACCGTTGTGAAGACCTACGACTACGTGCAGGGCGACTCCGTCAAGGAGACCGTCTCGAAGATCTCAGCAGCAGGTGCTCCTGATGTCATCATCAACTGCGGTTACAACCCCGGTGGTGGCACGGTGGCCAAGGAGATCCGCGATGGCGGCCTTGCGACCCCGATCGTCTCCGGTTTCGGCATGGACGGCGACTTCTGGGTCGGCGCCATCCCGAATCTGTCCGACTACTACGTCGTCACCTACAACTCAAAGAACGGTGACGATGCCAACGCGGCCGTTAACGACTACGCGGCGGCCTACGAAGCGAAGTACGGCGCGAAGCCGGATGTTGGAGGCTTCGTCACCGGTCCGACGACCCTTCAGGTCATCCTCGAGGCCTACAAGCAGGCCGGAAGCTGGGACGGCGACAAGTTGACCGCAGCCCTCGAGACGTTCAAGGATGTGCCGACCCTGGCCGGCCCGACCTCGTTCTCTCCTGACCTGCACATCAACGTGGGCCGCCCGATGGCGATCCTCGAGGTCAAGGATGGCAAGCTGGTTTTCATCGAGGCAGTCGCCCCGGAGAAGGTCGTCTTCCCGTAATGATCGACGCGCAGTCACCCCGGTCACGCTCCTTGAGCGTGACCGGGGTGACCCGTTCATTTGCCGGTGTCCATGCCCTGACTGACGTGAGCCTGTCGGTCAGCCCGGGTGAGGTGCTCGGCCTCATCGGCCCGAATGGTGCTGGAAAATCGACGCTGGTCAACATCATCAGCGGCTACGACCTTCCCGATGCCGGGAGTGTGCATCTCGATGGGCACGACATCACCCGGGCAAAGCCGCATATGCGAGCGCGGCATGGCCTCGCTCGGACCTTCCAGCACGGACATCTCTTCAGTGGCTTGACGGTTCGAGAGAACCTCGTCGTGACCGCCATCGGCACGGGGCAGCATCGCAAGGCAGCGGGCGTGACCGCGGACGTGCTGCTCGACTCGTTTGGATTGCGAGCGCTCGCGACGCACGCTGCCAGTTCGCTGCCGCATGGAGTGGAGAGGCGTGTTGGGGTAGCGAGGGCGTTGGCCGGATCGCCTTCCTATGTTTTGCTCGATGAGCCAGCGGCGGGGCTCAACGAGGGTGAGATAGGCGACTTCGCAGACAACATCCGGGCGCTGCGCGAAGCCGGTCTCGGGGTCATTCTCATTGACCACAACGTCCGCCTCATCCTTGACGTCTGTGATCGCATCCACGTTCTGGTCGAGGGCAAGACCCTGCTTGAGGGGACCCCTGATGAAGTGCGCGGCAGCGAAGAACTTGTCGAGGCCTACCTTGGAAGGAGTGGCAGTGTCCATCGATGACAATGCGTCCATCGATGACGATGCGTCCATCGTTGACGATGCCCGTTCTGGGTCAGGGCAACGCGGCCGTGGTCTTCGCGTCGAAGGCCTTGAAGTGGCCTACGGCGGGGTACCGGCAGTACGAGGCATCGACCTTGAGGTGAAGGCTGGGGAAGCAGTCGGACTCATCGGTCCGAACGGCGCTGGCAAGTCATCCACGCTTCTAGGGATCATGGGCGCGGTCGCACGCAGCGGTCGAGTACTCGTAAAAGGTGAGGACCTCGCGGGGTTTCCGCCGGAGAAGGTCGTGCGCAGGGGAGTGGCACTCGTACCCGAGGGGCGCCATGTGTTCGCCGAATTGAGCGTCGCTGACAACCTGCGGCTCGGCGCGGTGGCCCGTCGAGATCGCACCGGCTACTCCGAGGCTATGGAGCATGTCCTGACGCTGTTTCCGATGCTTCGCGACTTTGGCCATCGGCAGGCAGGGCTCCTTTCCGGAGGTCAGCAGCAGCAATTGGCCATCGGCCGTGCGCTCATGAGTGACCCCGACATCCTCTTGCTCGACGAGCCGAGTCTGGGCCTGTCGCCGACTGCCGTTGACACCGTCTTCGAAGCGCTCGACGTCATTCGTGCAGCGGGCAAGGCGGTCCTCGTGGTCGAGCAGCGCGCCGAGTTCACCATCGCCTTCTGTGATCGAACGTTCGTCCTGCATGATGGGGAGATCACGTTGACCCTGAGCCCCGAGGATGCTGAGAAGGTCGACGTACTGACGAAGGCGTACTTCGGATGACCGGGCAGTTGATTCAGTCGCTCGTCGACGCCCTCTCAGCAGGCGCCACTCTCGGGCTCGCCGCCTTGTCCATCGGGCTGGTCTTTGGAGTGATCCGACTGGCGAACTTTGCTCAGGCGGAAATCATCACCGCGTCGGCCTACTGCCTCATCTTCACATGGCAACTCGGCTGGTTCATCGCCGTTCCGCTGTCAATGTTAGTGGCAGTCGCGATGTCCCTGCTCATGGAGTTCGCGGTCTTCTCTCGGATGCGTTCAGCGAACCCCGCAACCTTGCTCATTGCATCGTTTGGGCTCAGCTTCCTGCTGCAACGTGTATACGAGCTCATGTTCTCAAACAACGTTCGAACCGCACCGGTGGCCAGTGGACTTGCTCAGACGGTTGAGTTTGCCGGGGTGAGGATTCAACTGCTGTCGGTGGCAACGATCACCATTGCTGGGCTCCTCCTCCTCGGCCTGCACCTGTTCCTCAGTCGCACCAGCATGGGTCTACAGCTCAAGGCAGCCGCCGCAGACTTCAGGACCGCCAGATTGGTGGGCATCCCAGCGGGACGCGTGATCGCTCTGTCCTTCGCCCTCAGCGGCATTCTCGCTGCGGCCGTTGCGTTCGTCCTGACGGTCCAAAGTGGCGCGGTCGGGCCGACCTTCGGTGTCCAGATCACTATTTTGGCTCTCGTTGGTGCCGTCATCGGGGGAATCGACAAGATCTCAGGATCGCTGGCAGGCGGGTTCCTCGTTGGGTTTGTGACGTCGCTGCTGGCGACCTGGCTTCCCCAGGAGATGAGCAACTTCAAGGATGCGTATGTCTTCGTGCTCGTTATCGGGGTGCTCCTGTTCAGGCCTTCTGGCTTGCTCATCAAGGGACGTGGGGTGGCACGCACGTGACTGAACCAGTTGGAGTTGTGGACGCATCGGTGACGACCTCACCACGTGGTCTGTGGTACCGGCTCGGTCCGATCTGGTCGTTGGTGAGCCTGCTCGCCATCGTCTACGTCGTCACGCTCATCAACAGTTTCCTCGGCGAGAGCGTTCAGGTGCAATTGCAGTACGCACTCGTGAACCTCATCATCGTCGTCGCACTCCAGATCTTCATCGGAACGTCCGGGGTGCTCAGCTTTGGCCATGTGGCCTTCGTAGCCGTTGGGGCGTGGACCGTAGGGCTGCTCACCATCGATCCGGAACTCAAGCGCAACCTGCTCCCGGACCTCTTCCCCTTCCTCTTCGACCTGAACGCGCCATGGCTTGTCGCCGTGGTCATCGGTGGTGTGGTCGGCGGACTGCTGGCACTCGTCGTATCACCCGTTCTCATGCGGCTTAACGGCTTGCAGGCGGGCATCGCGACCTTCGCCCTCCTCGGTGTCGTGAATCAGGTCCTCACCTACTGGTCGAGCGTCGGTCCTCGAAGCGGTCAATCTATGGTCGGCATCCCTGATGTCCTGAACCTGCAGACGACCATGCTCTTTGCCATGGCCGCAATCGTTGCAGCCTGGCTGTTCCAGCGAACGAGGCCTTCAAGACTCCTGCGGGCGGCCCGCGAAGACGGAATCGCAGCGGCATCCTCAGGTATCAACGTCGTGAGCCAGCGGATCATCGTGTTTGCGGTGTCCGGAATCGTTGCCGGGGTGGCGGGCGGGTTATTCGCGTTGACGAACCGCGTCGTGCAGTCAAGTCAGCTGAACATTGAACTGACCTTCGTGACCTTGGCGATGCTCGTGCTCGGAGGCATGTTGTCGTTGAGCGGTGCGGTCATTGGCACGTTGGTGTTCAGCCTCGTCGACGTCCTGCTCGTGCGCATGCAAAATGGCCTTGAGATCGGCGCCTATGTTGTGAGTGTGCCGCAGGGCGCGAGGGCGATCATCCTCGGTTTGATCCTTGTCGGCATGCTTCTGTTCCGACCATCGGGAATCACCGGTGGACGCGAATTTGTCTGGCCGTTCCGAAGCGACCGTCCGCTTCCCGGGATGCCGCCGACAAACGAGTCATGAACTGGCGATCACGACGCTCCATGAGTGGTGCGTGAGGGATCTGCGGCAGGATCCTCCGCGGGGCCGACATGATCGGCGAGCCATTCTGCGAGCGGCTGCAGGGCCTGCCAGTCGGCGCGGACGGTTTCGATCGCCCTTCGGGACTCCATCCATGGGGCGGCGGCGTAGTTGCTTGATGCGACGAGCATTCGATTCCTGAGCAAACCGATGCGTGGGTTGTTCGCGTCGTACCCGCGCGGCTTTGTCGCCAATTGGCGACCGTCGATCTCGAACCGCGAGGGAAGGACTTCAAGGATCTGCTCGAGCACGGCGCCGGTCGGGCCATCAACCGATTCGCGGTACCTGCGGAGTTGCTCCCCCTGAGGCGAGTACCAGCCGGCGCCCGCGATGAGCCCGTTCGCAGAGACCTGCACGTAGTACGCGATGGCGTCCTCGATTTGAACGACGGCGCCCTGATGATCCTTCAACGGAGTCTTGTCCTTGCTGAATCGGGCATCCCGATAAGGCCGGAACAAGTGAGCATCGCCGAACTCATCGGTCAGTTCGCTGAGCAGGGCGAGCATGGGTGCGCGGACCACTCGCTCGTACTCGGCCTTGTGAAGTGACCACCAGACCTTGGTGTTATCGGCGCTCAGCTGTTCATAGAACTCGAAGGTCTCGGCTGGGAAACCTGCGAACGCTTCAGCCTTCTTCGTCATGGCTGAGTGTGACACGCACGGCGTATCAGATCGAACCCATGCTCGATGCATTGAGCGCCTGCTGCAACTGCTGGCCCGTCTCATCAGCAAGTGCGGCGCGGCGAAGATTTCGAAGGCGCTCTGCGGCGCGCGGATCACCAGCGAGGATGGGCACGGCCCCCATGAGAGAGTTGAAGTTTTTCAGACCGTTCGCATGTGTGGAGCCGTATCCCTTGACCACCTGTTGGCAAGTAATAATTTCGGTTGCTAGTGCGTAGTCCGCGGGGGCGTGTGCACGTGCCAACCCAAGCCAGGCGTCTATTCGCTCTTGCTCCTGGCCGAAGCGCAGTGAGCGACGGCGGATCGGCCGCAGGCGAGCGAGAATATAGAGCGTCGTGAATCCCCACACCGATGTGGTCTGGATCTTGAGGCCCTTATGGGTGATCTTGTAGATGACCGCGTTCATGGCCTTTGAGCGAAGGAGCCAGCGGCCGAGGGCGGTAGGTAGGGTATCGCTGATCTCCTCGACCTGCGGGTGCAGGAACTCCCGCACCTGCATGACCTGCGCATCTGCGACGCGAGCCTCCTTGCCCACTCGGTCGAATCGACGCCGTCGGGTCTTGTGGAAGGCGACTCGAATGGTGTCCTCGTAGGTCATCCATAGTGCCGTATATCGGGCGGCCTCGGAGGTGAGGACGTTGCTCCCATCGCCGTGAACCTCGAGAGCAGTGACTGAGGAGATGCGATCAAGGTACTCGTCGGCGTAAGAGATGTCCTGATACTCAGCGGTGCGTTTGACGCCATTGACGAGCATGAATCGCGCCTCAGCCGGAAACTCAGCGCCGATGCGAGACGCCTGGACTTGTAGGCGCAATCCCACGAGGGAATTGGGCTGCTCGATGGCTCGCTGTACCTCGGCTGGGTCGGGGCCTTCGCCGGGGACTTCACTGGGGCGCGCTCCGATCGTAATGTCGATCGACTGACCGGCAGGCTTTGCCGCGACCGTGAAGCCTTCGGAGAAGGCGAGGAGGCTCGGCTCGACCCCCTTGCCGCTGACGCGGATGGCGTCCTCAAACTGCTCCCGCGTGAACGGCAGAACCCCCGCGCCTGCGATGGCACCGAAGAGCACTGCGCTGATGACGCTCCCGGTGTCCTGGGCGATCTTGGCAAAATCCCCGCGGATGAATCGCTTCGACGAGGCGAGGGCCGCTTCGATGAGCCGGCTTGAGTCGATGCGACCGTCGCCCATCGCGGTGCGCTCGGGCATGGCGTAGGTACGGCTGGTCGAGGCGATAAGGGTCGTGCGATCGGGAGTTGAGAAGCCTCGCTGGATTGAGCGGCCAGCTTCCATGAGTTCCGAGGCCACGACGATATCGACCTCACCAGGGGTCGGCATGGTGCTGAGAACCGGCTCCGGATGGCGCTCCGAGCCAATGAACTTAGGGAAGAGTTCGACGTAGTACACGGTTGCCCCGGTGCGCTGCGCCACCCCGGGGACGGACGTGCTCTGCGCGTAGTAGCCGTTCTCCTCTGCGACGGCGACAATCCAATCGGAAAGGACGCCGCCGCCTTCGCCGCCCATGGCCAGGATGGCCATGGTGATCGGTCGAAGGCGCACCGAGGTGCTTGGAAGGCTAGTTGTCGTTGCGGTCATCTAGGGCTGCCCTCAGTTGAGATGGTTGCGGATCATAGATCTGCATCGATGCCGGCGAGCCGGCGTTCGATCCCTCGCTGCAGGAATCCGATGTAGCGGTGGCGTAGCGCGGTCTTCATCCGGTCCCAGCGACTCGGGTTCGTGATGATCTCTGTTCGGTAGAACGACGGGCACAGGGCCGCGGCATGTGCGTTCTCGCCGCAGAGCCCGCAACCAACGCAACTGTCGAGCACCGTGGCGATTGGGTCCTGCCGCATCGGATCGGGGTTGGGCCCGATGGTGAGCGACGGGCAGCCCGAGATACGGATGCAGGAGTGATCCCCGGTGCATGTTTCTGGATCGATGCCGAAGCGCTCGCGTACGACCCGCTTCCCCTCCTTGATTTGCCGCGCGATGATCGGCTTCTCGCGTCTCGATTTATTCAACGTGCACTCGCTCTGGGCGATGATCACCTTCGGGCCCGGCTCCGTCGAGGTGAGTGCCTCCTTGAAGAGATCCCGCATCTCGTCGACCTTGAAGGTGTTCGTCATCGTCCGTGACCAGCGGACCCCGACCCCTCGCACCGCCTTCTCTATCGAGTGCTTCGTGGATCGCAGGGGATTATCGGCCTTGGACGAGAGTATGTCCTGGCCACCGGTGGCCGCACTGTACGCGTTGTCGACGATGACGAGGAGTTGGTCGTTCTCATTGAATACGGCGTTCCCTACGCCGCTCGTGAGCCCGTTGTGCCAGAAGCCGCCGTCACCCATAATCGCGATGGGTCGACTGCTCGTGTCTTTACCGTTGAGGGCGGCGGCTCCGGCGGAGCCAAGGCCGTAGCCCATGGTCGTTGCCCCGATGTTGAACGGGGCGTTGATCGAGAACAGATGGCAGCCGATGTCGGCGCTCACATGATGCTCGCCAACCTCCCGCTGCGCGAGAGTGAGGGCGGCGAAGATCGGTCGCTCCGGGCAGCCGGTGCAGAATCCGGGCGGACGACCCTGGACGAGATCGGGTGCGATGCGCTCCGCGTACGGGCTGCGGGGATCGGTTGCGGGGAGGGTCGAGGTCGGGAGTTGATCTTGGTCGAGGAGTTCGGGGGCGTACTTCTGGACGAAGGCGAGCACCCCCTTCGTTACCGCCGCGGGCGTGTACTCCCCGGCGACGGGCAGGAGGTCCTTGCCATGCAGTTTCGCGGTGGCATCAGCGCGGCGCAGGATCGTCTGAATATTCTGTTCGATGAAGTCCGGCTGCCCCTCCTCAACGAGCAGGACAGCACGCTTGCCCTCGCAGAAACCGGTGACCTCGTCGTCGATGACCGGGTAGGTGACGTTCATGACGTAGAGCGGAATTGAACTGTTGCCGAATGGATCCGATAACCCGAGGAGCTCGAGAGCCCGATTCACATTGTTGTACAGACCGCCTTGCAGGATGATTCCGAAATCTCTGGTCCCCTCGGCGACGTATTCATTGAGTTGATTGTCCTTGATGAACTGAACCGCCGCTGGCCACCGCTTGTTCACCTTCTCCTGCTCGTGCAGGAAGCTGGCGGGTGGGAGGACGACGCGGCTGAGATCGCGCTTGGGATTCGCCAGAGCGTCGGCGATGGTGAATGCTGGCCGCTTATTGTCCTTTGTGATGAAGGAGCCGTGCAGATGACATGATCGCAGGCGCAATTCGAGGATGACGGGAGTGTTGCTCGCTTCCGATAGTTCGAACCCCTTCTCCACCATGTCGACGATCGCCGTGAGATTCGGTCGCGGATCGAGGAGCCACATCTGCGACTTCATGGCGAACGCGTGGGTGCGCTCCTGCATGATGCTCGCGCCCTCGCCGTAGTCCTCGCCGATGATGACGAGGGCCCCACCCAAGACTCCACCGGATGCGAGGTTGGCAAGTGCATCGGACGCAACGTTGAAGCCGACCGTCGACTTGAACGTGACCGCTCCACGAAGTGGGTAGTGGACGGACGCTGCGAGTGACGCGGCGGCGGTCGCCTCGGATGCGCTGTTCTCGAAGTAGACCCCGAGCTCATCGAGGATGTCCTGGGCATCGCCGAGAACGTCCATGAGGTGCGAAATCGGAGCTCCCTGGTAACCGCCGACGTACGCAACCCCGGACTGGAGGAGGCCCTTGGTGACCGCGAGGATTCCCTCCCCGCGGAACTCCTCACCATTTCGAAGGCGAAGCTCTTGGACCTCGGTGGCGAATGAACGCTCAGCCATGATGCCTGCCTCTCACAGTTAATGCGTCGATGTTTGTGTGAAGTGTGGTGATAAGCGTGGTGATAAGCATCATCCCTGCTGCCGGGGTCAGACAAGGTGCTTTCGGTGTGGGTTCCGTCACCGTTGATCAAGCCCAGCGAGGATTGCCCGCGTCACTTCGGCGGTGTCTGCGGTGCCCTGGAGGTCGGCCGTTCGTGTCGCTGGGAGGAGTAGGGAGGCCTCAATTGAACGCATGATGGCTGCCGCGGGCTCCGGATGGCCGAGGTGCTCAAGCATCATCGCGCCTGACCAGATGGCCGCGACGGGATTTGCGATCCCGCGCCCGGCGATATCGGGTGCGGAACCGTGTACGGGTTCGAACATGGAGGGGAACAGTCGCTCCGGATTCAGATTTGCCGAGGCTGCGACGCCGAGACTGCCCACCGTTGCAGCTGCGAGGTCGGACAGGATGTCGCCGAAGAGGTTCGACGCCACGACGACGTCGAATTCATAGGGACGCTGTACCATCTCGGCCGCGAGGGCGTCGATGAGGACCTTGCGCAGGGTGGTTCCCGGGTAACTGGTGGAAACCTCCGCAACAACCTCATCCCAGAATGGCATCGTGTGGATGATTCCGTTGGACTTTGTCGCAGATGTGACGTGACCGCGGCGATTGACTGCTTGGTCGAAGGCGTAACGTGCCACCCGCTCGATGCCGACTCTCGTGAAGATGTTCTCCTGCAGAGCGAATTCGCGCTCAGTGCCGCGTCCATATCGCCCGCCAATCTCCGAGTACTCGCCCTCGGTGTTTTCGCGAACGATGACCATGTCAACGATGGCGCCCTCAGGAAGTCGGACCCGCGGCTCGACTCCCTCGAACTGACGAACCGGCCGAAGATTCACGTACTGGTCGAACGCCCGTCGGATGGGGATGAGGAGGCCCCAGAGTGACTCATGGTCGGGGACGTCGATTCGACCGACGGCGCCGAGGAAGATCGCATCGTGCTGGCGCAGGCGCTCGATGCCGTCGGCAGGCATCATGGTGCCCGCCTGGATGAGGTGGTCGCAGCCCCAGTCGAGCCACGCCCAGTCGATACGCATCCCAGACATCGCCGCTGCTCGATCGAGGACCTCCGCTGCGCTTGGCAGCACTTCATTGCCGATGCCGTCGCCGGGAATTGCCGCGATCGTCAACACGTGATCAGCCACTGGCGGGGGCGCCTGTTTCGATGTCCTGGTGGCCGGAATTTGCGTTCATCGACTCCTCTGCGTGGAGATCGAGCGCGGCGATCATCGGGAAGTCATTGAAGGAGAACAGGCAGGCATCGACCGCGGGATCGTCGTTTGCGTGTTCATGCCATGCCCACGAAGGAACGCAGAAGATGTCGTGCTCCTTCCAATCAAATCTGCGGCCGGCGATGATGGAATGGCCGCGGCCCTTCGCGACGTGGTAGACCACCGACCCGGTGTGCCGATGTGCGAGGGTCGCTTGGGATGGCTGAAGCAACTGAATGTGAGCGCCCATTGTCGGCATGACCGACCCACCCGTGTGGGGGTTCACGTACTCCATGATCACGCCGTCGTAGGGGGTGCCGTCGCTCACCCTCGCGAGGTTGACGAGGGCGTCGTAGGTGCGGTCCCAGGGGTAGGCGAGCAGGGGGGAGTAGCGCTTGGCCCACGATCGTCCATCGGGCTTGAGGATCCCACTCCCGTGCTCGAGTAGCGATGTGTTCACGACCTTGCCGGGGATCTGATGAAGGTCCGGGTGGACCTCATAGAAGTTCGAATCGAGAGCGTTCACGAGCGGAATATCCAGGCCGTCCTGCCAGATGACCTGAGTGGTTGTTGACTCGTTGCCATGCTCGTGCCAGGTCCCCTTCGGCGTGATGGCGAAGTCATTCGGGCCCACCTTGAGGCGATCACCGTTGACGATGGTCCAGGCACCCTCGCCTTCGATGACGAAGCGAAGGGCCGCGGCGGCATGGCGGTGCGCGGTCATTGATTCGCCAGGATTCATGATCTGCAGGCCGCTATAGAGCAGCCCGACGGCAGCGGAGACGTCACGGCGCTCATCATTGACGAGGTAGACCACGCGTCGTCCGGCGTTATCACCGGTGACGAGGATCGCTGACTCGACGACGAGGGGGCGGAGTTCGTCGTAGCGCCAGAGCATCGGGATGGAGCGAGGTTGCGGGAACCAGGGCTCGATCTCATTCGCGACGGTCCATAGAGCTCCGGAGCCGTGCTTCGCCAGGCGTGCGTAATACTCCTCGAGCTCCGGGGTCGACTGCACCCTCGCACGGCCAATGACGTCCTCGATCATGTGATGTCCTCCATCATCGCCTTCCACTGGGACTGACCACGGGCCAATGCGGATCGTAACTTCTTCGCTGCGGTGATTATTCATCAAATGCTAGTGTTTGGGCCGACTCAGGGCGACCGCGAACCCGAGGAAATGAGGTGACGACACGTGATCGATTACGCGCGGTTCACCGCTGCTGCAGTTCAGGCGGCACCCGTCTACCTTGATACTGCTGCTACCGTCGAAAAGGCATGCGGGCTCATTGCCGAAGCAGCCCTTAATGGTGCGCGGCTCATTGTCTTCCCCGAGGTGTTCGTCCCCGGGTATCCCTACTGGAATTGGACGATGACCCCTGGCAAGGGCAGTCCGTGGTTCGAGCGGCTGTTCCGGGCAGCCATCGACATCCCTGGCCCCGAGGTCGACGCGCTCCGTACTGCGGCTCAGGCAGCGGGAGCGCAGGTCGTCATCGGTGTGAACGAGCGCGACCCGTTCTCGATGGGGACCCTCTATAACTCACTTCTCTTCATCGGGGGTGACGGCGAACTGCTGGGAGTGCACCGCAAACTCGTGCCCACGTGGGCGGAGAAACTCACCTGGGCGGGTGGCGACGGAAGCTCGCTGCGGGTCTATGACACCCCGACTGGACGGATCGGAGGCTTGGCCTGCGGTGAGAACACCAACACCCTCGCACGCTTCACGCTCCTCGCCCAAGGTGAGAACGTTCACTGCGCGACGTACATCTCCCTGCCAACCGCCCCCGCTGACTACGACATGGTCGAGGCGATCAAGGTGCGAGGCGCAGCGCACTCCTTCGAGGGCAAGGTATTCACGGTCGTCGCCTGCTCGTCGATCACTGCGGAGATGGTCGATCTCATCGCTCATGATGATGAGTCGAGGTCGATGCTTGAGCGCCGGAACTCGGCGTTCAGCGGGGTGTTCGGTCCAGATGGCCGGCTCGTGAGCGAGCCGCTTATTGACGTCGAGGGCATCGTCTATGCAGATATCGACCTCAACAGGTGCATACAGCCTAAGCAGATGCACGACATCATCGGACACTACAACCGGTTCGACGTGTTCCAGTTGCACGTGAACCGCACGCCCCAGTCGCGCGTGGTGTTCACCGAGAGCATTGATCGACAACCGATCACTCCGCCAGCTGCGGCCCCACTCCCGGAGCCATAGTCGCCTGCGCCACAGATTCCTGTGACGTACCAGCCCAATCCCGACCCGATTTCCAAGGAGCGTCATGCGATTCGTCACCTTCAGCACGTCAGCAGATGGCCCGTTAATCCTCGGACTCGTGAGTGGGGATGATGTCGTCGATCTGCGCGCGGGCCTCGAGGGCATTGTCGTCGTGCCGGTTCGGCTGATCGACTACGTGACTGCCGGACCCGAATTGCACGCGCAAGTGGTGGCTGCGGTGGCGAAGCAGGGGTCGTGGCCAGATGGCGTCACCTACCCGGTTGCCGGGGTCACCCTGCGCGCGCCGCTTCGCCCAGGAAAGGTCGTTGGGGTTGGGCTCAATTACGTCGAGCATGTCGAGGAGTCGAGTCGGACCCTCGACACAGCCAAGGAGCTCCCGACCCGACCGGTGCTCTTCAGCAAGCCAGGCACCGCGGTGGTGGGTCCGGGGGAGCCGATCCAGCACAACGCGACGATGACCGAGCAACTGGACTGGGAGTGCGAACTGGCCGTGGTTATCGGCCGGGCGGCACGCAATGTCCCGGAGTCCGAGGCTCTCGACTACGTGTTCGGTTACAGCATCATCAATGACATCAGCGCCCGCGATCAGCGACGTTCGGGGCAGTGGTTCTTTTCCAAGGGCCAAGACAGCTACGCGCCCTTCGGTCCGATGATCGTCACGACCGATGAGATAACCGACCCGCATACCCTTCGGCTCACCCTGACGGTGAATGGGGATCAGCGGCAGGACGGCAACTCGCGCAACATGCTTTTCAAGATCCCGACCCTGATCGCCGACATCACGTCCGGCGTCACCCTCGAGCCCGGGGATGTCATCGCAACAGGATCACCACAGGGTGTCGGCGCTGCCATGGACCCGCCGACCTTCCTACTGCCGGGAGATGTCGTCGCCTGTACGATCGAAAGAATCGGCACTCTGACGAACCCAGTGGTCGCAGTAAACTAACAGCAGCACCCACCACCCCCCAACGTCGCCAGCACCAACCCCAACGTCATTTGAACCAGAATCCGGCTCAAATTGCCAAAATCTTGGTCATTTGAGGGTCATTTTGGTCATTTCGTCCCGGACTACTCCGGAAGCTCCGATTGAGTATCCCGGACACTGCTCAGCAGTCCGCCGCTACGAACCGCGAGCTATCCAGGCGTCGATGTTGTCGGCGGCCTCGGCGAGCGTTGTTGAAGTGCCATGGCCGGTGTGGACGACCGTGTCGCGCGGCAGGATGAGGAGCTGGTCCCTTATCGAATCTGTGAGAGTTGCGAAGTTGCTGAAGGACCTACCAGTTGCGCCCGGTCCGCCGGCGAACAGGGTGTCTCCGGTGAATAGCACGCCGAGGTCGGGTGAGTAGAAGCAGCAGGCCCCCGGGGCATGGCCGGGCGTATGAAGTACCTGAATCTCCGTGCCTGCGACGGTGATGACCTGACCGTCGGTGAGGGTTCCGGTCGGACGCCGTTGGGGGTGAGTGAGAACCCATACGGGCTCATCGGCCGGGTGAAGCAGGATCGGCGCTCCGGTCGCGTCGGCCAACTCGGGTGCATAGCGCACGTGATCGTCATGTGCATGGGTGCAGGCGATGGCAACGACTCGCCGGCCGGCGACAACCGACAGGATTGCTTCGACGTCATGCGGCGCATCGATGACAATGCATTCGAGGTCATTGCCGATGACCCACACGTTGTTGTCGACGTTAAATGTCTCGCCGTCCAAGGAGAAGGTGCCCGACGTGACCGCCTGGTCGATGCGAAGGGTCATGGGAAAAGCACCACCGAGCGCAGCACATCGCCGTGGTGCATCTTCGAGAACGCGTCCTCGATCGAATCGAGGGCAATTTCCTCCGTCACGAAGCGGTCGAGGGGGAGGCGGCCCTGAAGATAAAGGTCAATGAGCATCGGGAAGTCGCGGCTGGGTAGGCAATCCCCGTACCAACTGGACTTGAGTGACCCGCCGCGTCCGAACACGTCCAGGAGCGGCAGGTCGATGCGCTGATCGGGCATCGGGACTCCAACGAGCACGACGGTCCCGGCGAGGTCGCGTGCGTAGAAGGCTTGGGTCCAGGTCTGCGGCGTCCCGACCGCGTCGATGACGACGTCAGCACCGAAGCCATCTGTCACCTCGCGGATGGCTTCGACCACATCGCAGTCCTTGGCGTTCACGGTATGGGTGGCCCCGAACTCCCGGGCGATGTGCAGTTTTCGATCGTCGATATCGATGGCCACGATGCGAGTGGCGCCGGCGAGGGTTGAGCCCGCGATTGCCGCTGCTCCAACCCCGCCGCAGCCGATGACAGCGACAGAGTCTCCACGCGTGACGTTGCCGGTATTGATGGCGGCTCCGAGCCCGGCCATGACGCCGCAGCCGAGCAGGCCCGCCACCGCCGGCGCCGCGAGGGGACTCACCTTGGTGCACTGGCCGGCATGGACGAGGGTCTTCTCCACGAAGGCACCGATGCCGAGCGCTGGCGAGAGGGGCGTACCGTCCTCGAGGCGCATCTTTTGTGCCGCGTTGTGCGTTGCGAAGCACAGGTGCGGTCTACCACGGAGGCAGGCACGGCATTGACCGCACACCGCCCGCCAGTTGAGTACGACGTAGTCGCCGGGCTGAATGTCAGTGACACCGGCTCCGATTTCCTCGACGATGCCGGCCGCCTCGTGGCCAAGGAGGAACGGGAAGTCCTGGCTGATGCCACCCTCCCGGTAGTGCAGGTCGGTGTGGCAAACGCCGCAGGCCTGAATCCGAACGACAGCCTCGCCTGGGCCTGGGTTTGGAACGATGATCATCGCGAGTTCGACCGGTGCGCCAGCGCTCCGTGCTATCACGCCTTGAACTGAATGAACCATGATGCCAACGCCCCTTCTGTTCGCGGCGCACTCAGCAGCGCCACCGGCTTGAGGGATGAGTATCTCAGTCACCTCGAGTCCGAGTCACTCGATGATGATTCCGCGTCGGAGACGGACGATTGGGGGTAGTTGGGCAGCGCAGATAATCGCAAGCAGTACATAGACGACCGCCCATGAACCCGACCATTGGAGAACGACGCCGGTCAGCAGGGGACCGAAGGCAGCGACGAGGAAAGTGACCGA
>CAMCSO010000003.1 GCA_945877545.1 Bifidobacterium breve
ACCGTTCGCTCCTTGAACTGGCGCTTGAGTGAGGTGTAGGCACGCTCGCTCTTCGCCACCGCCATGACTCCCGTGGTGCCGACATCGAGGCGGTGCACGATGCCCTGCCGCTCCTCTGCTCCTGAGGAAGAGATCCGGTATCCGGCGGCAGCCAACCCGCCGACCACGGTCGGGCCCTCGAACCCTTCGCTGGGGTGCGCCGCTACGCCGACAGGCTTGTCGACAACCACGACATCATCATCATCGAACAGGATCGACATCCCGGGGATCGGCTGGGCGACGATCTCACCCATCGGTGGCCGGTCGAGGGCCGACATGTTCACGGTGATGAGTTGGCCCGCCACGAGGCGCTGGCCCTTGTTTACGACGCGACCATCGACCTGAACCCCGCCGCCGTCGAGGAACTCGGCCGTCTTCGTCCGCGACAGCCCGAGCATGCGGGTGAGTGCGATGTCGATGCGTTCGCCCTCGAGACCTTCCGGGACCGGCAGGAGTCGCTCGGTCATGCAGTCGCCGCGCGACCCTTGATCTCGATTCCGCGGATGCTGAGGAGGACCATGAGCGCTGCTGAGCCGACGATGGCCATGTCTGCGACGTTGAAGACCGGAAAATTCGGGAAGGCGATGAAATCCACGACGGATCCCATACCGGGGCTCGGTGGGCGCGTGATGCGATCAAGGAGGTTGCCAAGCAGCCCACCGAGGAGCCCGCCGAAGGCGACCGCCCAGCCGATCGACCCAAGTTGCCGGGAGGTGCGGATGATGACGACGGCCACCACGATCGCGATGATCGAGAAGATCCACGTGTAGCCGGTTCCGAGACTGAAGGCCGCCCCTGTGTTCTCGGTATAGGTCAGTCGTACGAAGGTGCCAATGACGTTGATGGGGCCTTCACCGCCCGACTGGACTCTAGGGAGCATGACCTCAACTGCCCACGCCTTCGTGAGGCGGTCCAAGATGAGGACGCACACGGCCACCGCAGCGAGTACGAGGATGCATGTACGGCGCGAGGTCACCCCCCTAGCCTAACGCCGCCGCGAGCCCAGCCTCGCCTCGCAGGATCAGCGCTCCTCAGCCTGCTTGCACGACAGACACAATGTTGCCCGCGGGAACGCCTGGAGCCTGCCCTTGCCGATGGGCGTTGCGCAAGTCTCGCAGGCGCCATAGGTGCCGTTGGCAAGGCGGCCGAGCGCATGCTCGACCTGTTGCAGCATGTCCCGGGCATTGTTGGCGAGGGACATCTCGTGCTCACGCTCGAATGTCTTGCTCCCCGCATCGGCCTGATCATCGCCCGCGCCGTCACCCGAATCCCTAATGAGGTCCGCGAGACCCACCTCCGCTGCGACGAGTTCGCCAGCAAGCCGACTGGCGTCCTGTCTCAACTCATGCTCAATATCGCGCAGTTCCACCGCGGTCCACGCTGACTCATCAGGGCGGACCGCCGGCCGCTGCCCTTTCTTCTCCGGAGCAGACTTCTTTTGCGGGGCAACCTTCTTCTGCGGAGCAGCCTTCTTCTGCGGAGCAGCCTTCTTCTCCGGAGCCGGAACTGCCTTGCTCGTTGTTGACTTTCTGACCGCCACGGAACCCCCAGACGTCAAACTTCAGATGCGGAATCGTAAACGAGGAATCGTTGGAAAGCGCGCGGACGCGCCGAGCAAGCCCACGTGCACCTGAGAGGTATCCTTCAAGTCTCGCGGGCTCTGGCACGCCTGCCCTCGAAGGGAGCCCCATGTATCGCGCTGTGCCTGCGCAGATCGACCTGCCGGCAATGGAGCATGACGTCCTCGCGATGTGGGATTCCGAGGGCGTCTTCGAGGCGTCCGTCGAGCAGAGCAAGGGCAGGCCGCCCTGGGTGTTCTATGAGGGTCCCCCAACCGCGAACGGCATGCCCGGGACCCACCACGTTGAGGCTCGCGTCTTCAAGGACGTATTCCCCCGCTATCGGACGATGAAGGGGTTTCACGTACCTCGACAGGCCGGCTGGGACTGCCATGGCCTCCCCGTTGAGCTCGCTGTGGAGAAGGAACTCGGATTCTCCGGCAAGCAGGACATCGAGCGGTACGGAGTCGCCGCATTCAACGACCGATGCCGCGAGTCGGTGCTCCGCCACGTCAACGAGTTCACCGACATGAGCCGTCGAATGGGCTACTGGGTCGACTTCGACCGCGCCTACTGGACCATGGACGCCGACTACATCCAGAGCGTCTGGTGGTCACTCAAGCAGATCTACAGCAAGGGACTCCTCGTCCAAGACCACCGCGTCGCTCCCTACTGCCCCCGCTGCGGAACGGGCCTGTCAGATCATGAGTTGGCCCAGGGGTACGAGACCGTCGTCGATCCTTCCGTCTACGTCCGATTTCCCGTCACCGATGCGGCTTTTCTCGAACGATTCCCCGGTGCAGTTCTCCTCGTGTGGACCACCACCCCGTGGACCCTTGTCTCGAACACCGCGGTCGCCGTCAATCCAGTCGCTGACTATTCGATCGTTCGTACCGGGGACGGGCAGACGCTCGTCGTCGCATCATCACTCGTCGGCCAACTCCTCGGTGAGGACCTTGAGGAGCTCGGCAGAGTATCCGGTTCCGCACTCGAGCACATGTCCTATGAACGCCCCTTTGACCTCATCGACATCCCTGAGGCCCACTACGTCATCCTCGCGGACTATGTCACCACCGACGATGGAACCGGGCTTGTCCACCAGGCCCCGGCGTTTGGCGCCGATGACCTCGCCTCATGTCGAGGCTACGGACTGCCAGTCGTCAATCCAGTGCTGCCGAACGGAACCTTTGCCGACGACGTCCCGGTCGTGGGTGGCGTGTTCTTCAAGAAGGCGGACGAGACCCTCGTCGCAATGCTCAAGGAGAGCGGTCGCCTGTTTAAGCATGTCGAGTACGAGCACTCATACCCGCACTGCTGGCGCTGTCACACACCGCTCATCTACTACGCACAGCCCTCGTGGTACATCAAAACGACGGTGATCAAGGATCAGTTGATCGAGCAGAACGAGGCCACCAATTGGTTTCCCGGAACAATCAAGTCGGGACGATTTGGCGACTGGCTCAACAACAACGTCGACTGGGCACTCTCACGGAACCGATTCTGGGGAACGCCACTGCCGATTTGGCGTTGCTCCGAGAACCACCTCACCGTCGTCGAATCTCTGGCCGAGCTCAGCGCTCTCGGGGGAATCGACGTCACCGCCACTGACCCCCATCGGCCCTACGTCGACGACATCACCATCCCGTGCCAAACCTGCGAAGCGACGGCCACGCGGGTTCCTGAGGTCATTGACTGCTGGTACGACTCCGGCGCGATGCCATTCGCCGCCGTCGGTTACCCCCACGTCGATGCCGGCACGTTCGCGGACCAATACCCGGCAGACTTCATCTGCGAGGCAATCGACCAGACCCGCGGCTGGTTCTACACGCTCATGGCTATCGGAACCCTCGTCTTCGATCGAACCTCATACCGCAATGTGCTGTGCCTAGGACACATCCTCGATGAGGATGGCCGCAAGATGAGCAAGCACATCGGAAATGTGCTCGAGCCGATCGGCCTCATGAACGATCATGGCGCGGATGCTGTCCGCTGGTTCATGCTGGCCAGCGGATCGCCATGGCAGGCAAGACGGGTCGGCCATGCCGCGATCGGTGACGTCGTCCGCAAAACTCTCCTCACCTATTGGAACACCGTGTCGTTTCAATCGATGTACGCGCGGCTCGCTGACTGGGAGCCCTCGCATCCCGCTCCGGAGGTCTGCGACCGCCCGGTCATCGACCGCTGGCTCGCAGCGCAGGCAAGCGAGCTCACTCGAGAGGTTGATATCGCCCTCGAGGCCTTCGACACCCAGCGCGCAGGTCGCCTGCTGTCCACCTTCATCGACGACCTGTCCAACTGGTACGTCCGGCGGTCCCGACGACGATTCTGGGATGGTGACCCGGCCGCACTATCAACGTTGCATGAGGCGTTGCGCATCACGACCCTGTGTATGGCGCCATTCACCCCGTTCATCACCGAGCGGGTCTGGCAGGACCTTTTCCGGCCCACCGATCCAGGGGCAGCGACCTCCGTCCACCTCGCTGCATGGCCGGAGCCCACTGGGGATGCGGTTGATCCGGCACTCGCCGAGAGCATGGCGCTCGTTCGCAGGGTCGTCGAACTCGGGCGAGCGGCACGCGCCACGAGCGGCGTCCGAACAAGGCAACCCCTCGGCCGGGCTCTCGTCTCTGCCAGGGGCTGGGGTCGCCTATCCGATGAATTGCGCGCTGAGATCTGCGAGGAATTGAATGTCGGCGTCATCGAGGCCCTCGTTGACGACACAGCCGGTTTCGTCGACACGGCGATTAAGGCGAACTTCCGAGCCCTAGGCCAACGCTTCGGCAAGCAGACTCCCCTCGTGGCGGACGCCATCGCCAATGCAGAACCGGTAAGCCTTCTCTTGCACATCCGCCGCGAGGGGTCGGTCAGCCTGCACGCTGCGGGCGTCGGCGACGTCGAGATTTTTGAGGCCGACGTCATTGTCAGCGAGACTCCACGAGATGGGTGGGCCGTCGCCGCAGAGGGAGGCGAGAGTCTTGCCCTCGACTTGCACATTACCGACGAACTCCAGCGCGCTGGCACCGCCCGCGAAATCGTTCGCGCGATTCAGGAGGCCCGCAAACAATCAGGCTTCGACGTGTCAGACCGGATCACCGTCTGGTGGGCAAGCGATGATGCCTCGACCATTCTCACCCTCGACGAGCACGCCACGCTCATCGCCAGCGAGGTCCTTGCCACCGCCTTTTGCGAGGGCATCGAGCATGCACAACGAGGTTCCGTCACGGTGCGCGTGCCGGAAACCGACCTACAACTCCTCATCGCGAGGGGCAGCGACGGCTGACGACTTGATTGCCGCCGCATACTCAGTTGCGGCCCTTACGAGTTCAGCAGCGGTCGCCTGTGCAGCACCGAGTACCTCTGCGGGCTCGCCAACAGAGGTTGAATGTCTCTCAAGCATCTCGATCCGCTCCTGCAGCGCCTCACATCGCGCCATCAACGCTGACTCCACCTCGCGTGCCCGCTCTGCCTGCGCCTGCGCGCCTGCCGCCGCGAGCTCGGCCGAGGCCCGCTCGGCCAGCGTGCGCTCCGCAGCCGCCGACAGTTCCAACGCCCGCTGGGCGGTGGACAACTGCTCCTCGAGTAGCATCACGCGGGCCGAAAGCGCCTCACATCGGGCCGTTAGCGCCGACTCCAACTCACGGGATCGCTCGGACTGCGCGTGTGCACTACTTGCAGCGAGGTCGATCGCAACCTTCTGGCTCGCGGCAAGCTCCTCCACTACCGCACGGCGGGCCGCGTGATCCTGTGAGGCACGGTTCGCCGCTGCCAGTTCGGATTCCAGCAACGACAAGCGCGCCTGCAGGGCCTCACATCGAGCGGAGAGCGCCGATTCGACCTCACCGGTGCGTGCCGAAAGCACCTGCGTGTTCCGCGAAGCGATATCGCCAGCGACAGCAAGTTGGCTCGCAGCACGGGTCGCGGCCGCCAGCTCGCCCTCAAGGGAGTGCACCCGCGACAACAATGACTCACATCGAGCCGCGAGCGCTCCCTCGGTCTCCGAAGGCGCACGCATAAGCGAGCCCGATTGGTCGCCGAGATCCCGGGCAGTCGAGGCACGATCCTGCTGCTCGAGTACGGCAATGCGTGCTTGGAGCTGCTCACAACGCACGAGCAGGACCGACTCTGCCTCACGGTAACGCGCGACATCAACCTCAAGATGCCCTACCGTCTCCTGAACGGCATCGAGAAACTCATCGACCTCGTCCATGTCGTAACCCGCACGCAGGCGGGTGGCGCGAAAGGCGGCAGCTCGAACGTCGGCCGGTGTGAGCATCACGTTCGGGAGCCAGCGACGGGCGAGCTGCCTCGCATCAGAGGTTCATCGCCACGCTGATGAGAATCTGGAGGCCGATGAGCACGATCAAGAAGGCGAGGTCAAACTGCATGCCACCGATACGTAACGGAGGAATAACGCGGCGCAGCAGGCGCAGCGGCGGGTCGGTTACCGTGTAGATCCCTTCTGCGATGAACAGGAGGATCCCTGACGGACGCCACGAGCGAGCAAACACCTGAACGAAATCGAAGATGAGCCGCCCGATGAAGACCAGCCAGTAAAGCCACAGGATGGTGGCGAGAATCTCGCCTACTGCGCTCATCAGCTTTGGTTGTAGAACGGATCTTGGGCGATCTGAGCACGCGCCTCGTCACCAACATCGACATTCGGCGGGGATAGAAGGAAGACCTTGTTCGTCACCCGCTCGATCGAACCGCGCAGACCAAAGACCAGACCAGCGGCAAAATCAACGATTCGCTTGGCATCAGCGTCATCAAGTTCAGACAGGTTCATGATGACCGGGACACCCTCGCGATACTCCTCGCCGATCCGCCGGGCGTCGTTGTAACTGCGCGGGTGCACGGTCTCGATTCGGGTGATCTCGGCGCTCGCCACCGGTTTCCAATCCGTTTGCGTGGCCACCGACGCACGTCGCTCGGTCGTTGGCTCTGTACGGAATGTTCGCACTGCGCGGGTACCGGACAGGGTGCCCACCCCCCGACTCTCAATTCGCTCATCGAGTCGATCATCATCGCGGTCCCCCGCTCCCGATCGTTCGCCGATCCGCGGATCACGGCCACGTACGTCTCGGCGAATGTGCTCGTATTCCTCGTAGTCCTCCTCGACCTCGTCATCCCCAACGAGTCCGAGATAGACGCCCATCTTGCGCATCGCGCCAGCCATGAACCGCCATCCTTCTTCGGGGGTAGGAATACTCTCCGTTAAAACCTCAGTAGGTTTTACACCTAAGTACCAATGAACCTACCCGACAATTGCGCGTTTCCCGAGTATCGCGCCCCCGATGCGCACGTGTGTCGCCCCGTGCCGGACAGCGGCCTCAAGGTCGCCACTCATTCCCGCCGAAATCCTGTCCGCATCGGGAAGCACGGTTCGCAGTTGAAGGCTAGCCGATTCGAGTAGGTTGAACGCTACATCAGGATCGCCCGGATACGGCGCAATGCCCATGATGCCCCGCACGGTCAAACCCGGGAGTGCAGATACCCGAGCCGCAAGATCTGGCAACTCAATTGCGCGCACGCCACCTCTGCCGTCGGCATCATCTGGGTCCAGGGAAATTTGGAGAAGGATGTCTAGCCTACGGTTCGCGGTGACGGCCCCTGCGGAGAGCGCCTCGGCGAGCGACAGTCGATCAACCGACTCGACGACATCGGCCCAGGCCGCCACCGATCGTGCCTTATTGCGCTGAACCTGCCCAATCATGTGCCAGCACAAGGCGGGCGTGGCATGTGACAATTCGACCGCCTTCAGCCGAGCTTCCTGGTCTTTATTCTCGGCGACGTCTGAGCAACCCAAGTGCTGAAGAATACCGATGTCGGTCGTTGGAAATGTCTTCGTCACCACGACAAGAGTGACGCTGTCAGGGGGCCGATCGGCAGCCGCACAGGCCCTGTCGATACGCGCTCTGACCTCGCTCAGACTCGCGGCAATCTCAGCTGCGCGGTCTAGTTCAGACCTTGAATCAACGGACACCGACACACCTCTCAGTCTTCCTCGAAATCCCGCTCCGAATCCAGCCCACGGGCCGATACCTGTTGATCATGTCCTGCAAATAAACATTCCCTGCCGGCCAGTCACGGTGTCACGCCGGTATGAAAAGAGATCGGTCGACTCGTTCGTGCAGGCATTCACGTGTTGTACCCCAATGTCGAGGAGCGCTAGTTGCATGGACACCCCCGCTCGAACGTCGATGAACGATGCCCCTTCTCGATCGATGCACGCAACGCCACTCACCTCAGTCGGCACGAGTTCTCGCAGATACTCCGTGCGTTCAGGGGGCACCGGGTAGCACCGAGCGCAGATCGCCGGGCCGACCACCGCCTCAATGCTCACCGCGCCGAGCTCGCGCATGGTCGCCACGGCGGCAGCCACGACTCCGGCACCAACGCCACGCCACCCACAGTGCACCGCAGCGATGACCCCGGCTCGAGCATCCGCGAGGACGAGCGGCACGCAGTCAGCCGCCAGCGCGAGCAGGGCAATTCCCTTGGAGGTGGTGACGAGAGCATCAACCCCCGCTACGACACCGCCGCAGGACACCACACCAACGTTGGCGTCGTGAACCGCTTCCATGACGGCGAGGCCATCAACCCCGACCCCCACGAGTCCGACCGCACGTCGCCGGTTCTCGGCAACCGCCCCAGCATCGTCGCCCACGTACTCGGCCAAATTGAGGGACTGGTAAACACCGGTGCTCGCTCCCCCAGCGCGGCCGGTAGCTGCCCACAGGCAAGTGTCAGCGCCGAACTCATTCGAGCCGAGTGCGCCCGAGGCGAATCCGATCACGTTCCCGGCCGCTACTTGAGGAAGTCCGGGATATCGAGTTCATCCTCAGCCTCCTCAAAGAGGACGCTGCGTGGCATCTGGATTGGCGGCTGCGCTACCGGCACCTCGACGACGGGCCTCGATGGTTGCCGGATCTGCTGCACCGGATCCGGCTCGTCTGCTGCGCGCGAGCCCGCAGTTGAGCTGCGCCGTGCCGACAGATCACCGCCGTCAAAGCCTGCGGCAATGACGGTGACGCGCACCTCATCGCCCAGCGTGTCGTCGATAACGGCACCGAAGATGATGTTCGCATCCGGGTGCGCTGCATCGCTCACGCGTTGTGCCGCCGCATTGATTTCGAAAAGTCCGAGGTCACTTCCGCCGGAGATGGAGAGCAGGACGCCCTGCGCCCCGTCGATGCCCGCCTCAAGGAGCGGGCTGGAGATCGCCTTCTCAGCCGCCTCTATCGCACGATCCTCACCACGCGCGGTTCCGATGCCCATGAGGGCTGTCCCTGCACCATGCATGACACTGCGGACGTCGGCGAAGTCGAGGTTGATGAGTCCCGGAGTCGTAATGAGGTCGGTGATGCCGGAGACGCCCTGGAGGAGCACGTGGTCGGCCTGCCTGAATGCATCGATGACGCTGATATTGCGGTCCGAGAGCGACAGTAGGCGGTCATTCGGGATAACAATGAGCGTGTCGACCTCAGCCCGAAGGTTCTCGATGCCCGACTCGGCTTGCGCCTGACGCCTCCGGCCCTCGAACCCGAACGGGCGGGTGACCACACCAAGGGTTAGTGCGCCAAGGGATCGAGCGATCCGAGCAACCACCGGTGCTCCACCTGTGCCCGTGCCTCCGCCTTCCCCTGCGGTCACGAACACCATGTCGGCGCCCTTGAGCACCTCTTCAATCTCGTCAGCGTGGTCCTCTGCTGCCCTCTTGCCTACCTCGGGGTTCGCCCCAGCGCCCAGGCCGCGGGTGATTTCGCGGCCTATGTCGAGCTTGACGTCGGCATCGCTCATGAGGAGTGCCTGAGCGTCGGTGTTCACCGCGATGAACTCGACCCCCTTGAGACCGACCTCAATCATTCGGTTCACGGCATTCACTCCGCCGCCGCCGATACCGACGACCTTGATTACTGCCAGATAATTCTGCGGACCCGCCACGGCTGGTCGTCCTTTCATCGTTGTTGGCCGACGCCGCCAGATCAGCGACCATCGCCTTCGTATTCGCACCGGACGCCTCACCCTCAACCTCTAGTTCAGGGTGAGGATTTGACCATCCATCGAGCGGCCGGAGGCTAGACGTTGCGCGCTCATGATGCAAACGAGCATCCGGCTCTCGCCAACGTGAGGTGCGCTTCGTGCTGAGCATCGACTAGTCCGTCGGCGCCAACGGCTGACCGATTGTTGTTGGCAGTTCTGGCGACGCGACGTCGTAGACCCGGGCCCTCGTCTTCATGAGCGCCTTCAGGACACGCGCCTTGAGGAGGGGCCGCTCTGCGCTCCCCCACCTGATCACGATGCCAGAGTCGAGAATGAGTTCGACGTCATCGCGCGTTGTCGCCGAGGCGAGCGCCACCCGCGAGAGCAGTTCCGGCGGGATGGTCCCGAGGACTCTCATGGCGGTCACAAGGCCCACCCCGTCGCCTCGCACGGTCGGCAGCCCCGGCTCAAGTGGCTCAGGAGGGACGAACACGGCGCCGCCAGGATCCAATGCCGCCTGGGAACCCTCCAGAAGGGCGGCCGCCTCCCGCGGCACGACCACGAGGACCACACCTCTGGGCCAGGACCTCACGACCGCCGATGCCCGAACCCACGGAAGTGTCTCAATCCCCGCCCGCACCTGAGCCGTGTCGAGTCGAGCCATCTGCAGCCCGATTGGTACGTCGGCAGCGTCAAGCACCCGATTGACGAGAATTCCCGACACGCCGGTAACCTCCACCCTGCTGATTACCAGAACCGACGAAAACCACACGACCCAGACGAGTCCCCCCGCGACAACGATTGCCACGATGAACACGAATCGAGACACCCGCCAGCCCCGGCTGCGGGCGGGGTCACGGGCTGGATTTCGCTGCTCCCTGGTACGGCGGGGCCGATCACCTGTCGCCATCAGGCCGGTCGCATCGGCTGTCACGCACCTTCGCGCAGGCGTAGGAGGTCAAGGACTTCGAGGCCGATCATGCCGATGTCTCCGGCACCGAGGGTCATGATGATGTCGCCACTGCTCGCCCGTTCTACGAGGTGGCCCGCAACGGCCGACCATGAGGGCTCGAACACCACATGTGAGGCGTCCAGCGGCACGTTCGCCGCCATCGTCTGCCCGCTCGCGCCCGGGATGGCAGTCTCGCCCGGGGCGAATACCTCAAGCACCACGACCTCGTCGGCGAGGCCTAGAGCTGCGCCGAATTCGGTGATGAACATCGCCGTACGGTAGTAGTGGTGAGCCTGAAAGGCCACGACGACGCGGCCCTCACCCGCTACATCGCGTGCCGCGTGCAAGGTCGCCTCAATCTCGGTCGGGTGATGGGCATAGTCGTCGAAGACCCGCACTCCACCGACTTCACCCTTGAAGTCAAACCTGCGACGGGTGCCGCTAAAGCCCGAGAGCCCCTCGACCATCGCTACAGCCGGTTGTCCGAGCCCGACGCCAGTGACGAATGCGGCGAGGGCGTTGAGCGCATTGTGGCGTCCGGGTACCTGGAGCGCGATCCTTCCAAGCGTCACACCGAGGGGGTCAACGACCCCAAAGGTCCAGCCCCGTCCGGTCCACACGAGATCAGCCATGGTGAAGTCAGCATTCGACGCGCTTGCGTAGGTACGGACATCGACTCCGGCCGCACCGGCCCGTTCAGCGAGCCGGGCCGCGCCGGGGTCGTCTGCGCAAACGACGAGGAAACCTGACCTGTCGCGGATTCCGATGGCAAACTCCAAGAACGCCGCTTCAATCGCTTCGAAGGTACCCCAGTGATTGAGATGGTCGGCCTCGACATTCGTGACAATCCCAACGAATGGCGCGTACTGCAGGAACGCCCCATCGCTCTCATCCGCCTCGACAACGAAGATGTCGCCACTGCCGAGATGCGCATTCGACCCGGATTCGTTGAGTTCACTTCCGATGGCGAATGACGGGTCTACGCCGCAGTGCTGCAGCGCGATCGTGACCATCGACGTCGTCGTCGTCTTGCCGTGTGTTCCGGCAACGGCGACTGTCAAGTAACCCTCCATGATCATGGCGAGCGCGTCGGCGCGACTCAGTTCCCGGAGGCCGCGTTCGGCTCCCGCAAGCCGCTCGACATTGGAAGTCGGAATAGCCGTGGAGACGACGATCGTCTGCGCACCCTCCACCTGCTCAGGGCGGTGGCCGACGTGAATGTCGACACCGATTGCTCGAAGTGCGTCAAGACGCCGCGAATCCTTCGCATCGCTCCCCGAGACTGCAACGCCGCGGGCGACGAGGATTCGTGCGATGCCAGACATGCCGGCGCCCCCGATGCCAATGATGTGAACTCGACCAAGCCGCTCAAGTGCATCACTCATGCTCGTGCCCTTCGTCCCAATGCGATCCCCATGACCGTACGGGCGAGCTGTTCGTCGGCGTCGCGCACCCCATGCGAGGCCGCCGCATCGGCCATCGCATCAAGCCGGGAAGGGTCACCGAGAAGCGGTTCTAGCGCCATGAGCAGCGTTGCGGTAGTGAGGTCGGCATCGTCAATGATGATGCCGCCATCGGCCCTCACGACCGGCAGGGCGTTGAGCCGTTGCTCGCCGTTTCCGATCGGCAGCGGTACATAGACGGCGGGCAGCCCGACTGCCGCGAGCTCCGCACACGTCATGGCTCCCGCCCTCGTCAGAGCGATATCGGCCGCCGCATATGCGAGGTCCATCCGCTCGAGGTAGGGCACGCTCACGTAACCAGCATGTGCTGGCGGCTGGGGATTGCGGGTCCCATACGCATGAAGCACCTGCACGCCGCCAGCGGTGAGCTCCGCAATTGCGCCGCTCACCGCCTCGTTGAGGCGGGTCGCTCCCTGGGATCCGCCGAAGACGAGGAGCACCGGCGCGTCGGGCCTCAAGCCGAAGGCCTCGCGGGCCTGCGCACGAAGGGTCGCCCTGTCGAGGTGGGAAATTGCCTGACGCAGAGGCAATCCGATGACACTCGCGCCGCGGATCGTCCCGGGCACCGAGGAGAACACATGAGGGGTGAGGCGGGCGCCGACCCGATTGGCAAGACCAGGACGGGCATTCGCTTCGTGCACCACGAGCGGGACCCCGCGGCGGCGGGCGGCGAGGTAGGTCGGGAGGGCTGCATAACCACCGAAACCAACCACAATGTCGGCCCGAAACCCATCAAGCAGCCTGGCGGACTCCTGGGTCGCGCGCCAGGCACCTGGGACCACATGAACGAGATCGAGGGATGGCCGCCGTGGCATCGGGGCCGACCGCACGGTCGCGATGGCATATCCGCGCGCCGGCACGAGTGAGGTTTCTAGGCCCCTCTCGCCCCCGATGACGATGATCGACGTGGCCGGGTCGATTCGGAGCAGTGCGTCTGCCAGATTGAGGGCCGGCTCGATATGCCCGGCCGTTCCACCTGCGGCGAGAACAACGCGAAGTGCGTCAGACCCTGCGACGCTCATCAGCGCCTGCGATTCGTCTGAGTGGTCGACTTACGACGCAGTGCGATTCGGGCGCCTGGTTCCTGGCGGGCGAACGCCAAAAGCATGCCGATCGCGGCGAGAGTCGGAAGCAGGGAGGAACCTCCGTAGGACACCAGGGGCAGTGGCACACCCGAGATAGGGAGCAGGCCGAGTACCGAACCGATGTTGAGGATCGCCTGGACCACGATCCAGCATCCAACTCCTGCCGACGCGAGCCGAACGAACGGATCCTTCGTCTTGCGGGTGAGCCGGAAGATCCCAAATGACAGTACTCCAAAGAGCACGAGGACGATGAACGTGCCGATCAGTCCAAGTTCCTCCCCGATGACCGGAAAGATGAAGTCGGTGTGCGCCTCAGGGAGCGCCCCCCACTTCTCGCGGCTGGCGCCGAGCCCCACGCCCCAGAGGCCGCCGGTCCCGAGTGCGTACTGCCCCTGCGTCAACTGCCAGCCGGCTCCGAGCCGGTCGGCGGCCGGATCCATCCACGACATGACGCGAGCCATTCGATAGGGCGCGGCGAGGCTGAGCAGGTAAATGGCCACCAGGCCCACGGCCCCGAGTACGGCGAACAGTCGAAGTGGGGCACCGGCAGCGAACAGGATGCCTGCGGTAATGACCGCGATCATGAAAGCATTTCCGAAGTCACCCTCAAGGAGCACGAGTACAACCATGAGGAAGGACACCGGGAGCAGCGGCACGAGCAGATGAGACCAGGTGTGGATACGGAGATCCTTGCGGGTGAGGAGATCGGCGCCCCAGACAATGATCCCGAGCTTGGCGAACTCCGATGGCTGGAGTCGGAAGGGCCCGAACAACTCGATCCAGTTCTGCTGGCCCCTCACCTCCACGCCGATGACGAGAACCGCCACCAGAAGCGCAAGGGATCCCAGGAGAAGGATCCAGGCGAGACCCCGCCAGAACTGAATTGCGGTCCGGGCGGCCAAAAACATGACAAAGATGCCGATGACGGCGAACATTCCCTGTCGCTGGGCGAGCGTGTAGGCGGAACCGAACACCTTGAAGCTCTCAATACTCGATGCGGAGGTGACCATCACCACGCCGATCACCAGGAGAAGGAGGGTCGAACCGGCGATGATGTAGTAGGTGCTCAGTGGATTGTTGAACGCGACCCTGATCCCGCTCGAAGGGGGACCATCGACCGTCCGACTTCCATCGGTCATCGTCATGATGTCTCACCCCCTCGCGGCGCAGCCCCCAGCATGTCAACGGCCGCCGCGAACTGATCCCCGCGATGACCGTAGTCGCGGAACATGTCCCAAGAGGCGCAGCCGGGCGCGAGAAGAACCGTGTCGCCGGGAAGTGCCAGAGCCATCGCAGCGGCCACAGCGTCCACCATCGCGCTCGGATCACCTGAACTAATCACTGTTGTCGGCACGGACGGTGCGTGCCGCCCGAGGGCTTGAGCAATCAACTCCCTGTCGACCCCGAGGAGCACGACTCCGCGGAGCCGCTCCCCCACCGTCTTGACCAACTCGTCGAAGTCCTGGCCCTTCGCCATTCCCCCTGCGATCCAAACGACGTTCGGGAACGCCTTCATCGAGGTCAGTGCGGCGTGTGCGTTTGTCGCCTTTGAGTCATCGACGAATGACACCCCGTCAATCGTTGCGACGTGGGCGATCCGATGTGCCGCAGGAACGAAGGCCCGAAGTCCCTCGCGGATCGCAACCGCGCTCACGCCGTATGCGCGTGCCAGCGCTGCCGCTGCCAGTGCGTTCGCAACATTGTGGGGCGCTGGCGGCCTGACATCCCCGATGCTTGCAAGTTCCTGCGCCGAGGAGGCCCGGTCTGGAACAAATGCCCGATCGATGAGGAGGTTCTCCACGAGCCCGAGCATGGAAAGGCCCGGCGCGCCCAGCGTGAACCCGATTGCGCGGCATCCCTCGATGACGTCAGCACCCTCAACCATCGCTCGAGTGCGCTCGTCCTCGACGTTGTAGATGGCTGCCACCTGAGTCTGCTCATAGATTCGGGCCTTCGCCGCGACATAGGCCTCAGCGCTCCCGAAGTGGTCAATGTGATCGTCCGCAATGTTGAGGCACACCGACGCCAGTGGGCTCATTGAAGTAACGAACGGCAGTTGCGGCGCGCCCACCTCGACGGCGATCACATCGACCTCGTCATGCATGACGACACCGACGAGGGACATCCCGATGTTCCCTGCTGAGCACGTGCGCAACCCAGCGGCGCGAAGCATGGATTCCAGCATGAGGGTCGTTGTGGTCTTGCCGTTCGTCCCGGTTATGACGAGCCATGGCGCTGGTGATGCGGCCGGACGCAGCCGCCAGGCAAGCTCGAGTTCACCCCAGACGGGCACCCCTTGGTCACGGGCCTGTTCGATGACCGGGCTCGTGGGGGGCAGCCCCGGAGACACAATGAGAACGTCGCATTCGGGGAGCCCTCCGGTGAATCCGAGACGCACATCGACGCCGATTACGTCAAGGATCTCTGCACGCTCACGCAGCGCGGGCGAGTCCCCCGAGTCGATGAGGACCACTCGAGCGCCGAGTTGTGCGAGTGCGTCGGCACAGGCAAACCCGGCAACACCGATCCCCGCGACCACCGCGTTGACGCGGCTCCAGTCGGATGTTCGATGCAGCGAATCGATCACGCGCGGACCCACTCGGCGTAGAACACCGTGAGCCCCGCCCCGATGCACAGGCCTTGGATAATCCAAAAGCGCACGACAATCTGAATCTCAGCCCAGCCGAGCATCTCGAAGTGGTGATGCAGTGGCGCCATTCGCAGGATTCGTCGGCCGGTGAGCTTGAATGATCCGACCTGGCCGATCACTGAAAGGGAGGTGATGAGGAACAGACCCGCGAGCATCGGGAGCAGGAGCTCGGTTCGACTCAGGATGGCGAGCCCAGCAATCCCGCCACCGAGCGCCAAAGACCCGGTGTCACCCATGAAAATTCGCGCCGGTGCCGTGTTCCACCACAGGAATCCAAAGCTCGCCCCGGCGGTGGCCGCCGCCACCATCGCGAGGTCGAGCGGATTCACCGTGGAATAACAGGTGCTTGGATCAACATCGAGGAATGAGCAGTTTTGGCCGTATTGCCAAAGGCAGATGAGCACATATGACAGGAAGGTCATGATCGAGGCGCCGATCGCAAGACCGTCGAGTCCGTCGGTGAGGTTCACCCCATTTGTCGTTGCGGTCACGAGGAACCACACCCACAGAAGGAAGAGTGCCACCGGAAGGACGAGCGAAGTATCGCGGACGAAGGAGACGGCCATCGACGCAGGCGTAGGACCCCCATCGGTGAAGTGCAACGACAGCCAGGCGAAGCCCAATGCCACCACGGCCTGGCCAATGAGCTTCGTCCGCGCCCGAAGTCCGGTGCTCCGCTGCTTGAAGATCTTCAGGTAGTCGTCGGCAAAGCCGACGAGGCCGAGGCCGACCATAAGGAAAATGACGAGGAGACCCGAGGGGGTCATGGGTCGCCAAGCAAGGAGATGGGTCAAGGCGTAGCCCCCGATGACAGCCAGGATGATCGCCGCGCCGCCCATCGAGGGCGTCCCGCGCTTACCCTCGTGGGCTGGGTAGAGCTCACCCTCCACTGACACTCGAATCGCCTGCGCATAACCACGGCGAGCGAGCAGTTTGATGAGCAATGGCGTTCCGACAAGCGAAATAATGGTTGCGATGCCAGCCGCCATGACGATGAGTCTCACGACTGGTCCTTCGACATGAGGGCCGCTGCCAGACGTTCAAGTCCGATGCTCCGGGACGCTTTGACGAGCACCACATCACCGGGGCTGAGCTCACTGCGAAGTAGGGTGATTGCCTCATCGGGGGTGGCAACCCACGTCGCTTCCGTGAGAAAAGAGCCCTCGGCCTTACACGCTCGCTCCATGGGACGTGCGCCCTCGCCGATGCCCACCAACCTGGTAATTCCCAGATCGCCGACCAGCCGGCCGATTGCCTCGTGCTCCGCCTCCGCGGTCTCGCCAAGCTCCTTCATCTCGCCGAGAACAGCCCAGCTGCGATGACCCGTCGACATCGACGCAAGGACCTCTAGTCCGGCGCGCATCGAGTCGGGGTTCGCGTTGTACGCGTCATTCACGATGATCCAGCCCTCTTCGGACTCACGCACCTCCATGCGCCACTTGCTCTGGGGCATCGATGCGCCAAGTGCCGCGGCAATCGACTCGATCGGCACCTTAAGGGTGACGCCCACCGCGGCCGCGGCCAGCGCGTTGTGCGCCGAGTGCTCGCCGCGCAGAAGCAGTGCGACCGGGACAGCCCTGTCACCGTGGTGGAGGGTGAATGCAGGGCAGGCGCGGTCATCGAGTCGAAGGTCGGTTGCTCGGACGTCGCAGGAGGGGCCAACTCCGAACGTCATGACGGTAGCCGCCGTGCGGCTGGCCTGCTCCATCACGGCCGCATCGTCCCCATTGACGATCGCAACCCCATCCGTTGGCAGCCCTTCGAGGATTTCTCCCTTGGCCCGCGCGATTGCCCCGACCGACCCGAGCATGCCCAGATGGGCCGAGCCTATATTGATGAGGACTCCCACGGATGGAGTGGCAATCTCGCAGAGGTATCGGATGTGACCCTCCCCCCTCATCCCCATCTCGAGCACGAGGTATTCGGTCGTTTCGTCGGCCCGCAAGATGGTGAGCGGCACTCCGACCTCGGTGTTGAAGGAGCCTGCTGCGGCAACGGTCCGGCCGCTTCGGCTAAGTACCTGCGCGACGAGATCCTTCGTACTCGTCTTGCCGCTCGAACCGGTGATTGCCACGACCGTGCATGTCAGCCGGTGGGTGCGAACCCAATGGGCGAGTCGACCGAGTGCGTGGACCGGATCGTCAACGACGAGACATGGGCCGTCAATCACCCGAGCAGACAGTGTCACGCAGGCTCCGCTCTTGCGAGCCTGCGAAGCGAAGGCATGGCCATCGGCCCGCTCACCGGCAATCGCCACGAACATCGCTCCCGGCGCGGCCTCACGCGAGTCGACGACGACATCGGTAACCCAGGTCGCGACATCAACCTCATGGCAGACACCGCCAACGACGGCACATATCTCCCCTACGGTCATGGGAATCATTGATCACCGTCCGACATCCCCAGAGCCTGTCGAACCTCGTCACGATCGTCGAAGGGCAGGATCGTCCCGGTGATCTCCTGCCCCTGCTCATGTCCCTTACCGAGTACGAGCACGATGTCACCCGGTTGAGCGAGTGTCACGGCACGTCGAATCGCAAGTCTCCGGTCAGCGACCTCCTCCACATCTGCTCGGGTGCCGGCATCCAGGGCACCTTGCATGACCGCGGCCCGGATCGTTGCCGGATCCTCGGAGCGTGGATTGTCGTCGGTGACGATGACCACATCTGCGTGAGCGGCGGCGCGCGCACCCATGATCGGCCGCTTTGCCCGATCGCGGTCACCGCCAGCACCGATAACGACGATGACTCGCCCGGTCGTGTCCAAGCGGACAGTCGCGATCGCGGCCTCCATGGCGTCGGGTGAATGTGCGTAGTCGACGATCGCGGTCACCGGTCCGCCACGGCCAATCCACTCCATCCTGCCCGGCACATGTACCTGCGACAGGCCGAACGCAGCCACGGAGCCCTCAATGCCAATCTGGCGGAGCATGACGAAGGCGCAGAGGGTGTTCGCCCGGTTGAAGGCGCCAGGGAGAGGCATGTGAAGGAGTGTCCGCTCCCCACCAGGCCCCTCGGCCATCCAGCCACCATCGCGGGGGGACAGGGTCCAATCGGCGCGCTTGGGTGCGCCCGGCGTTGTCGAGGGATCCGCGCGCGCAGACCAGGTGACCACCGGCACAGTCGCTTGTTCACTTAGGCGCCGACCCCAAGCGTCGTCGATGCCGATCACTGCTAGTTCGCAGCGCGACGGGGTGAATAAGGCGGCCTTCGCCTCGAAGTACGCGTCCATCGTCCCGTGATAGTCAAGATGGTCCTGGCTGAGATTCGTGAATCCGGCGACCGCGAACCTCACGCCGTCGACCCGGCCCTCCTCGAGTGCATGACTTGACACCTCAACCGCGACGGAGTCCACACCCACCTCGCGCATGACCCCGATTATCGCGTGAAAGTGAGGGGCTTCGGGTGTGGTGCGCGTCGAGGTGAGGTGCGTGTCGCCAATTCGGATCCCAATCGTTCCGATCACACCAGCCGTTCTTCCTGCAGCGCGCAGGCCCGCCTCAAGCAGGTATGACACCGTCGTCTTGCCGTTCGTGCCGGTAATGCCGAGGACTGTCATCGCCTCGGCTGGCCTTCCGTAGATGGTCGATGAGAGTTCTGCGAGACAGGCGCGCGGCGACGTCACCTCGAGTATTGGTACTCGCCTCCGTGCGCCGGCGGGCAGCAGGCTCAGGCCCTCGCTGTCGGTGAGGATCGCCGCTGCCCCACGGTCGACGGCCTGCTCGGCAAAGACCGCCCCGTGTAACACATGACCCGGCAGCGCCGCGAAGAGGTCGCCCGGTCGTACCTGCCTGGAATCGAGTTCGACACCTGTGACGAATCCACCCGCACTGCCGTGCACGCAGACAAGGTCGGGGCCGATCACCAATTCCAACACGCCTATCGACGTCTCTTGGATCGCCGGCCTCGGCAGTCGCTCCACTTGGACTACGGCTTGCTGTTGACGACGAGTGGGAGGTTCGGAGGTTTCGTGCCAGTCGGGGGAATCTGGCGCGCCTGAAGGGCATAGGTCATGACCCGCTTGAAGACCGGGCCCGCAAGCCGCCCACCGTAGCGTCCCTTCTTCGGGTTTACGAGGGCAACTGCGACGACGAGCTGGGGATCATCGATCGGTGCCATCCCGATGAACGAGGCAACCACGCCCTTACCGTAACCGCCATTCAAGGGATCGAACATCTGGGCGGTTCCCGTCTTCCCCCCCACCCGATAGCCCCGGATTCCGGCCTTTGGAGCCGTTCCACCTTCTCCGACGACCGCCTCCAACATAAGGCGAATCTGGGCAGCTGTCCCCGGCGACACCACTCGGGTGGTTTTCGGTGCGGGAAGGGGAACCGCCGTGCCGTCCGGTTTCGTGACGGATCCAACGAGCGAGGGCTCGATACGCACCCCATCGTTGGCGATCGTCGCGAAAATGCTCGCCGCCTGAACACTGTTGAGGCTCAACCCTTGCCCGAAGGCGATAGTCGGGAAGGTCGTCGGAGACCATTCCGGGTAGGAAGGAACGCTGCCGGACCCCTCACCGGGAAAGTTCAGTCCAGTCTTCTCGCCAATCCCGAATTTCTTCAAGTAGCCGAGCAGGACGCGCCCGCCGATCCGCTCGGAGGCCATGATCGCCCCAATATTGCTCGACTTCGCCATGATCCCGGTGAGGGTCAGCACCTCGGCTCCGGGGGCATCGTGGTCACGAAAGAACTTTCCGCCACGCTCCAGCCTGCCGGGCACCTTGAACGTCGCATTGATGTTGGATGCGCCCTCGTTGATGACCGCGGCGAGGGTCATCACCTTGCTCGTCGAGCCAGGCTCGTAGACATCGCGGAGCGCGCGGTTGCCCCGTTGGTCCGCGGGCGCCTTCGAGACCTCGTTCGGGTTGAAGGTCGGCTCGGTGGCTAGGGCGAGAATGTGCCCGGTGCGCGGATCCATCACGACGACGGTTCCGCTGTCTGACCGCGAACTTTTCACCTTCTCCGCGAGGACTTGCTGAGCAATGTATTGAATGTCACGATCGATCGTCAGAGTGATATCCACGCCCGCGGTCGCCTCGACCCGGGTTTTCTCCGCGGTTGGGATGGCATTCCCACCCGGACCCCGCTCATACGTCGACTTACCCTCAATCCCAGCGAGTTGCTCGTCGAACGCGAACTCGATGCCTTCCAGACCAGCGCCCTCGGCCCCAACGAAACCCACGACGTTCGCAGCCAGATCATCCGCTGGGTAGATGCGCCGTGATGAGGATGCGCCGACGAGACCAGGGATCCGAAGGGCCTCGATTCGTCGCCAGGTCTCCGGCGTGAGGCCCTTCTCGATAACGACGAAGCGTCGATTACCTGTGAGCTTCAAGGCCAGTACCCGAGGATCAACCCCAAGGATCGGCGCCAGCTCGTCGGCAGCGGAGCGCGGATCCACGATCATCGTTTGGTCGGCAGTGAGATCGCGCGACTCGACCGTCGCCGCCAAGATTTCCCCCTTTGCATCCATGATTGACCCACGCAGGGCAGGGAGAGTCACTGTGCGCAGCCGCTGGTCGAGGGCCTCGCCAGCGAGGGCCTGACCCTTGACCGCCTGAAGTTCGACGAGCCGCACCGCGAATCCACCGAGCACCAAAAAGGTGATGACCATCAGGGCGATACCGCGCTTCCGGGGGTCGCCAAGGGTGAGGAAGTCCCGACTTACTGGTCGGCGATATCCACGTGAATCGCGAAGCGGCTTGGCTCGAACTGGCGCCCGAGTCTGGGTCACAGCGTCGGCTCCGTCTCTGCCCCATTGGCTGGCGTCGACTCCGTCTCTGCAGACTCACCGCCGTTCAACTTCTTGTTCTTTTTCTTCTCTGCGGCGGCCCCGGCAGGGGCAGGCTTACCGATGACCGTGCCCCCTGGGATGCTCAGGAAGACCGGCGAGTCGGTCGGGATCATGCCAAGGGCGCGCGCCTTGGACTCCAATGCCGTCGGCGCGGAGAGTGCGCCCACTTGTTCACGAAGCACCGCCTGCTCTTCGCTGAGCTTGGTCGCGGCCTGCTGTAGGTCACCAATCTGGAATGCGCCTTGCGCCATTGACGTGTTGATGAGGAGGTTCGCGAGGAATCCGCCCCCCAGCAGCACGATGATGAGGAGGATGAACAAGCCCCGGCCGCCACGCTCCGTGCGAGGTGGCGCGACAACGCGCAACGCTGGCCCTTGGCCCTTTCGGGCGTGAGCACCGCGAGTGGCGTACTCAGTTGACGTCGGCTTCGGCAGCGGCCTTCGGCCATCGAGGCTCGTGATGCTCATGCCGCCACTGCCAGACGCTCAGCCGCACGGACCCGAACCGACGCTGATCTCGGGTTCTCGGTCAGCTCGTCGTCCGTCGGGATCTCCGCCCCCCTGGTGAGGAGCTGCAGCCAGGGCTGCATCGACGCGAGGATGACAGGAAGGCCATGCGGAGCTCTGACCCTTGAACCCTCCGCCAGCGCTCGCTTGACGATCCGGTCTTCAAGGGACTGGTACGCCATCACGACGATGCGGCCCCCGACTGCAAGGCTGTCGAGTGCGACGGGGATCGCTCGCTCCAGGACGGAGAGCTCTTCGTTGACCTCGATTCTCAGCGCCTGGAACGTGCGCTTCGCCGGATTCCCGCCGGTCCTGCGCGTAGCGGCGGGAATGGCATCCCTGACAAGGTCGACCAGTCGACCGGAATTTGTGAACGGAGCGATGGCGCGCTCCCGGATGATTCTCGAAGCGATTCGCGGTGCGAACCGCTCCTCACCAAAGTCACGAAGGATACGAATGAGCGACGCAGTGTCGTACGTGTTGAGCACATCTGCAGCCGTGAGGCCTAAGCCCTGGTCCATGCGCATGTCGAGCGGGGCGTCAACGGAGTAGGCGAATCCACGCCCAGCCTCGTCCAACTGCATCGATGAGACCCCGAGGTCAAAGAGGATGCCGTGAACCTTCGATATTCCCAGCGAAGCAAGCACTTCCGGCAGCTCGTCATAAACGGCGTGAATGAGGGTCGCCCGGGCTCCGAAGGGTTCGAGTCGCTCCCGAGACAGGTCAAGCGCCACCTGATCACGATCGATCCCGATGAGGTGGAGGTCAGGAAATCTCTCGAGGGCGAATTCTGCGTGCCCGCCAAGTCCAAGAGTTGCATCCACGAGTACGGACCCCGGCTGCTGGATCGCAGGAGCCAAGATCGCGAGGACGCGCTGCCGCATGACCGGCACGTGGCGTTCGATGGGGGGCATGGGTCAGTTCAGCTCCAGGTGCGGACCAGGATCGCAAGGGTCACCATGGTCCCGCCGGTCAGGGCGAGCGAGGCGAGCAGCACGGCGAGGTCTCGTACCGCCTGTCTGGTTGCGCGTGAGGGTGCCGTGATGATGGCCATGGCCCATCTCCTGTTCGTTTCCGGTCGTGCGATCGCGGACGACGCCGAGTCGATTCATGAGGTGATCGTTCTGCCGAATGCGTGCCTGTTCATGTCCTGCTGGCCTGGTGGTCGTGTCTGATGCCTTGTTTCTGCCTCGCTTGTCGCGAGGTCAGGTCCCCGCCCGCTCCTGCACGTTTGGGTCCCTGGCGCCGGGGAAGTGCGTCAGGAACTGTGCATGGAGCGGGTGGAGACCTCACCGCGCAACGGGGTCACATGAGGCCTGGGATGACCTCCTCATTGATCGATGAATATGCGTCCTCGTTGCTCGCGAGATACGCGGACCATGCAGTCGCATCCCAGATCTCTACGGTCTGCCCGTTGCCGACGACGATGACGTCGCGGTCGAGCCCGGCGTACTCGCGAAGGGCTGGCGGCAACGTGACCCGTCCCTGCTTGTCGGGCTGCTCGTCAAAGGCGCTGGAGAAAAGCACTCGTAGATAAGCGCGGGCCCGTTCGTCAGATCGGGAAGCCTCGCCGAGACGGGCTGCGTAGGCGGTGAATTCAGCGGCTGGCCACACGACGATTGATCGGTCCTGCCCCTTGGTGAGGACGAGGCCAGGGGCCAGAGCCTCGCGGAATTTGGCCGGCAGGACGAGTCGGCCCTTGTCGTCGAGGCGCGGGGCATGGGTACCAAGAAACACCAGCCTCAACCACCTCTCCTGCCTCGTGGACCACTCTGGTCCTGCCCAGTTCCGCCACTGTACTCCACTTTCCTCCACCGTCAACCATTTCGTTGGGCATTTTGCAGACTTCCCTCCACACGTTGAGCGCTACTGCCCCCGAATGCATCCTGGATCTTCGATCCGAGGACGTGCCGACTGGCGGCGTGGCCCCTCAGGCGTCGCGAAGCGGAAGGCGCCCCTGAACCTGCGCAATTCCCTCATCACACACGACTGCCAGACCGGCTGGGTTAGGGTCGCGGGATGCGAGCGAGCCGAGTGTCCGTTTCGGCAGTGAGAAACTCCATAATCATCATCGCGCTGGTCATCGCGGTCCCGGCGATTGCCACGCTCGCCTCGTGCTCCGGACCGGCAAGCCCGACGGCCACCGAGTCATCGTCCGCAAGCCCAGCAGCCTCGCCATCTCCGGTCATCACGCCAACCCCAGCGCCGCTCCCTGGATCACCGCTCACCGGACTGCCTGAGGCATCACCTGGACCCGTTCTCATCGTCAAACTCGACAACACGCGCAATGCGCAACCGCACGCGGGCCTCACGCACGCCGACATCGTCTACATCGAGGAGGTCGAATACGGCATCACCCGGCTTGCAGCGGTGTTTTCAAGCGCAATCCCCCAGCGCATCGGGCCCGTGAGATCGGCACGCATCACCGATATCGACCTCCTCGCGCAATACGGGAGCCCGGCGTTCGCCTACTCAGGAGCACAGCACAAACTCCTCCCAAAGTTGGCCGCCGCGCCCTTCATCGACATCTCCCCCAACAGGGGAGCATCGAGCTATAAACGGGACTTCGACCGGCCGGCACCGTACAACTACTTCCTCAACGGGCGAATCGGTCTCAAGCGCGCCGCCGACGCGACCGTTGACCGTGACATGGGTTTCACCTTCGCGCAGGAGCCTCCGACCGGTGGCCTTCCTGCAAAGAAGGTGCGCGTGGAATGGAGTTATGCCAGCGCAGGCTTCAACTACGACGAGGTATCCGGCCTTTACCGAGTGCACCTCAACGGTGAGCGCGCACGGGAGGAGGAGCATGATCGCGGTCAGAACGCCGCCACGGTCGTCGTCCAGTACGTCGACCAGAAACCCTCGGCATACTTCGACAAGGACGGCGGCAACACACCGCACGCCCAAACAATCGGCCGCGGGAAGGCCGTCATCCTGCGTGACGGCCGGTCATGGGACGTCACCTGGGAACGTCCCGATGCAGACTCCGGAACCACCTTCACGAGGGCGGACGGTTCGCCAATGCCCTTTAAGCCAGGGCAGGAGTGGATCGTCCTGCTCGATCGAGATCGGACAGCCAAGATCAGCACCCCGTCAACTGCGAGCGCTAGCCCTTCGGTGGAATCTCTTCCGGCACCGAAGGAATCGACATCACCCAGTCGTGGATGACGCTCGTTCGCATAAAGGTGTCCTGAAACGACCGGTTGGACCGACTTAGAAGCACCCACAGCAGCCCTATCGGGAAGGCCAAGCAAAACACGGCCCGCACCGCGGCCGTTGCCCAGCCCAGAGCATCGCCGGATCGGCTCACTACCCGCAGCCCCATGATGTGGCCACCGAAGGTTCGCCCGGTGACAGCCCAGCCCCACGTCCAACTGGACCAGAGTAATCCCGCGCCCAGCACGATCGACCACTGGAGATGCGGGATGTCCAAGCCAGATGTCCGCAAAACAAGGAAACGGATTATCGCGGCGATGGCATTCAGTGCAATGACCGTCAATGCGACAAGCCCCAAGTCGATGAGCGCCGCAAGCGCACGTGTCACGAGCCCGGCTCGATGGCCTTGAAAGGGCCGGGCTTGCTTTGGAACCGACGAGTCACCCTCCTCAGTTCTCTGGCCCGAAGCGACGAACGCCTCGTACTCACTGAACTTCATGAGGCTTCATCCTCCTGAACGACACCTGATTGGTCGGTCTCGCCAGGAACAGTCGTCACCCGCGCCTTCCGTCTCAACAGCATTGCATCGGTGATTCGCGTCATCATCTGATCAACCCCGATCGACTGAATACGCACAGCGTTCATCGCGTCGGTCGCAATGCCACCGGTCGACTCGCGAATAATCCGAGGAAGGTCGACTTCATCGACGATGTAGTTGGCTAGGTCAACGAGCGGTAGTCGGTCGATTATCCGCTCAAGGTCCGCCTTATCGACAATGCGGTCAACGTCGACTCGATCGAGGACGAGTTGCGTGAGATCCATCTGATCCAACGTGGCCTGCACGACTCTGGTGAGATCAACCCGCTCGATCACCAACCGAGTGAGGTCAAGGCGATCTAGGACGGCGGCGAGAACCGGGGGTACCACGCGGTCGAGTGTCTCGTTCACTGTCCCGGACACCACCTGGTCCACCCTCAGTGCCACTGTCGACGCCACTCCTATCACCGCCGACCGAAGCATCTCCAGCGGGCCGGGCGTCCGACGAGGCCGCTGCTTCACTACGACCACGAGTTCCGTACTCCCTGACATGACCCCATCATGGGCCACGGGGAGTCGGGGGGCTACCGTCGCCACCATGCGAGCCCTGAAGTGGATTCTTCTGGTCATGGCACTGCTCGCCGCTTCCGTCGTCATCGGCACCCTCATATTCGTCGATGAATCTGAGAGCACAACGGCCAAGCGACAAGACGCCCTCGCGCAGTTCTACGAGGCGCCATCGCCGATCCCGCAAGAACTCGGCACCGTCGTTCGCATGGAGCCACTGGGAGTCGACGTCCCGGGCGGTACCGGATACCGCATGCTCTACGTCTCGCAGCGACCCGACAGTGAAAGGGCTGTCTCCGGTGGCATGCTCTTCATCCCATCGACCCCTGCGCCCGCTGGGGGCCGACCCGTAGTCGCCTGGGCCCATGGCACCCTCGGCATGGGCGATGCCTGCACCCCCTCCCGCTCGACGAATCCCCTGCAAGACACCGACAACTGGCTGGGCGAGATGATGAATCTCGGATGGATTGTCGTGTCGACCGACTACGTAGGGATGGGCACTCCCGGGCCGAACCTCTATCTCGTCGCTCAGGCCGAGGCCCGCGACGTTGTGAACTCGGTGCGGGCCGCACGAAACGTGCCCGAGGCACATGCCGGCAACCGGTTTATCGCATGGGGCCACTCTCAAGGCGGGCACTCGTCGCTGTGGACCGGGCACCTCGCGAAATCCCTGGCACCAGAGCTCGACCTGATCGCGGTCGCGGCCGCAGCTCCCGCCGCTGAACTCAACAGCATCATCGGGGCACAGTGGAACACCCCGGTCGGATGGGTCATCGGCCCGGAGGTCGAGCAGTCATGGCCGGTCGTCTATCCGAACCTGCCCCTTGAAGGTGTCGTCACTGCACGCGGACTGGCGAACAGCGAGCGGCTCGCGAATGAGTGCATCACAGTAGCCGGGATTGAGGGACTAGCCCGAACAGACCTTGGTCAGGACTACTTCGTCGCCGACCCGTTGACGAACAAGGCGTGGGCTGGGGCCGGTCAGGATCAAACGCCTTTGCCCCTTCCAGCCGACATGCCGGTGATGATTGCTCAGAGCACTGCTGATGAGGTCGTTCTCGCTTGGCCCAATGCGCTGCTTCAGCTGGCGTGGTGCTCCGCTGGCTCGACAATTTCGATGCTGTGGCTCGGCGAGGTCACCCATCAGGCGACCGCGGTCGTCGCAGGACCTGCTGTTGTGGCATGGATCGCCGATCGATTCGCAGGTCGGCCGGCCGGACGCACCTGCGACGTGCCTCCGCCGGTACGTGCTCCAGCCCAGTCGGGCTAGAGGCCGCCTTCTTCGTTGCGCTTACGCCACCGGTCCTCGAGACGGTCCATGAATCCACTGGACTTTGGTTCCCGGCGCTGATCGGCAGAAGCCTGAGCCCCGGGCTCCTGCTCAACAGTGGCCGATGGAACGCGGAACGCGGAGTAGGCGATGACCGCGCCAATAAGCATGAGGGCGAAGCCGCCGACGCCGAGTGCGATCATGGTGCTGCTAACGCCCGCCAAAATGAGCCCGAGCCCGACAAGAACACCAAGGACACCGAGGGCAGCACGGCCACGTGACGCACGCACCCCGTTTGCCGATCGCAGGCTCGTCGCGAACTTCGGATCCTCCGCGTAGAGAGCGCGCTCCATTTGGTCGAGCAGGCGCTGCTCATGCTCAGATAGCGGCATGGCCAAACCCCTTCCGTGGTGGAACGGCACAAACATTACGCCCTGTGAGAGCGCTACAAGGCCCAAGGATATGCCTGAGCACCGTCGAGCGAAACCTGAGTTGTCGAATCTGGTGTGTCATAGCCACATTCGTCTCCGAGTCATCGGCACTTACTCCCCCATTCCAGCACGATTTCAACCAAATTGTCGGCGATTTCAATCGAACGATCACTGGCGCCTGCCTCCTCATCGCGAATATTCCTCGCCCGGCGGTAGTTCGACGAGTCGCGCGGGCCGCACCGATGTTGATCCAAATCGGGCCCGAATGGAGTCCACTGCTATCTCAGCCTCGCGGCGACCTTGCTCAGGCGCTCCGAGCGTGAGCTGGCGCGCGGCACCCTGCGCCGGCTGAAGGCCCTCAACGCGGATACCGACGAGGCGGATTCTCGCCCGCTGGAGCCCGAGTGCATCGAAGAGTCCTCGTGCTGTGTCATAGAGGTCCTGCGTCACGTCGATCGGACCGGGCATCGTCTTGGATCTCGTGATGGTCGTGAAGTCGGCGAATCGAACCTTGAGCTGGACCGTGCGACCCACCTGCTCTGTCGAGCGCAGTCGTGCTCCCACCTGGTCGGCGAGCTTCAGCAGATGTGCGTGAATGGCGATGGCGTCGTCAATATCGTCGTCGAAGGTCTCCTCGGCGCCGATGCTCTTCTCCGGCTCGCCAGGGCTCACCCGCCGGGAATCCCTACCCCAGGACAGCTCATGAAGATGCCGACCGGTCGCCTGACCCAGCGCTCGCTGAAGGGTCGCCACCGGGGTACTCGCGATGTCGCCCACCGTGCGCAGGCCGAGCCGTTCAAGTTGCTCCTCGGTCTTCTCTCCGACCCCCCAGAGCGCCCCTACCGGCAGGGGATGCAGGAACTCGATGACCTGCTCGGCCGGAACGACGAGAATGCCGTCCGGCTTGCTGCGGGTCGAGGCCAATTTCGCGACAAACTTCGTCGATGCCACACCAACCGAGCAGGTGATGCGCTGCTCGTCAAAGACTCGGGAGCGAATGAGCTCGCCGATCGCCGTCGGTGAGCCGAGTCGGCGCAGGGCTCCTGCTATGTCAAGAAAGGCCTCATCGAGACTCAGCGGCTCAACGAGTGGAGTGACAGAGTGGAAGAGCGACATGACGCCCCGACTGACCTCGGCGTAGGCCCGGTGGTCTGGGGGGATGATGACGGCGTCGGGCGCGAGCCGGCGAGCCCTTGAGATAGGCATAGCCGAGTGCACACCCATGGCCCGTGCCTCGTATGTGGCCGAAAGCACGACGCCGCGCCCACCAGCACCACCGACGATAACGGGCGTACCGTGCAGCTCCGGCCTGCTGCGTAGTTCGACGGATGCGTAGAAGGCGTCCATGTCGACATGAAGAATCGTGCAGCCGCCATCGTCAACACCGAGGCCCATGGGCCCACTCGACCGCCGAACCTGGCTTCGACTCACAGTTGCCATCTTCTACCAGCCATTGCGGTTCTACCAGCCATTGCGGTTCTACCATCCACTGCTGCTCCCAGGGCTCGCGTGCCACAGTCTCCTGTCGGGAAGGCTCGCCCCTCTCACCGGAAGCGGGGAACTGCCCAGCTCTGGCCCGGCCGGCCGCACATCCGCGTACGGCGACTGGCGGAAGCCGCTCGCATGGACGAGTACTCGTTTGCTCATCGGGCCGTCGTCAACGAAGCGGTCGGCGTCGAGGATCCCAAGGAGTGCCTCGGCCCCGTTCGAGAGCCATAGATCGCGCACCCACCCCAACTCCCAGGCACCGGTCGCCCGGACCGACACACCTCGTGGGCCGGTCCGGCGGACCTCGCCCCGCACGAGGAGCAGCCATGATCCGAATACCGTTCGCGCGTACGGGCCCTGGGCATCCTCGAAGAAGGTGGCGTCGATTGGCCCGGTGGAGTCGTCGAGGGTCAGGAATACGACACGCCGGCCCGAGCGGATCGGCGGGGTCTGCGTGGCAACCTTTACGCCAGCGATGAGCACCTCCTGGTGTGATCGGCAGGAGAGCATCCGGTTGGCCCGTGTCACGCCGAGTTGCCGGAGCAGTTCCGAATGGAAGTCCATGACATGGTGGCTGACATCAAGTCCGAGAACATCAAGTTCAGCACGGACAAGTTCAGACGCGCTCATCTCTGGAAGCCCTGACGGCTTCAACTCATCGTCACCGAGCGCAAATGACAACTGCGCCGTGCAGTCATTCGTGCTTCGGCTACTCCGCGCTAGGTCTGAGATCTGTAGGAGCAGGTCACGCCGGGTGATGCGGCCACGCTGACGAACCTTGCGGTCAGTGTTGAATCCGTAGACCGTGTCGAATGCTCCGGCGATGACGAGCCGCTCGATGGTCGGGCGGGCTAGGCCCGCACGGTGCCAGGCATCGACGAGCGACGAGTACGGCTGGCCGATCGCGATACTCGTCACCTCCTCATCGGAGATGCCCTTCACATCGGCGAATGGGAGTCGAATCCCCCAGGTAGCGTCCGGCCCGGACTCGACCCGGTAGGCCTCGGATGACCGATTGATGTCCAGACCAAGAATCCGCACGCCGTGATTGCGGGCATCGTCAAGGATGAGCCGTTTTGGATACATGCCGGGATCGTGTGTGAGGATCCCGGCATAGAAGGGGGCCGGGTGATGAGCCTTCAACCATGCCGACTGATAGGTCGGCATGGCGAAAGCTGCGGCATGCGCCTTGCAGAAGCCGAATGAGGCGAACGACCGAAGCACATCCCATACCTTCTCGACTACGCCGAGCGCATAGCCCCGGCGAATCGCGGCAGGGTAAAACCAGACCCGGACCTCGTCAATGCCTGCTGGCGAGTTCATCGAACGCCTGCTTTCATCGGCCTCTGCCAATGAGCACCCGGTCATGATCTCGACGATGCGCATGACCTGCTCATGGAAGACCACAACACCGTAGGTTTCTTCGAGCACCTGCCGCAGGTCCTGATGGAGGTACTGCGGCGCGTTCCAGCCCTGGCGCGCCCGCAGGAACGGCGTGATCATGTCTGACTTCACCGGCCCGGGACGGAACAGCGAGATGTCGATGATGAGGTCGGCGAAGGTCTCCGGCGCGAACTTACCGATGAGTTCCCGCTGGCCCGGCGACTCGATCTGAAAACAGCCGAGCGTACGGGTGGATCGGATGAGGTCAAAGGTCCGCTCATCGTCAAGTGCCGATGTGTCGAGTTCGATTCGCTCCCCCGTGGTCCTCTCGATCTCATCGATCGCGTGGGCCATCGACGATTGCATTCGTACACCGAGCACATCAAGTTTGAGCAGGCCCATCTCTTCGACATCGACCTTGTCGAACTGGCTCATCGGATAGCCTGCGGCGCTCGGCTCGACCGGTGTCCGGTTGAGCAGCGAGGCATCCGAGAGCAGCACCCCGCACGGATGCAGGGCGACGTGTCGAGGCAGCCCATCAAGGGACTCGACGAGACTGAGGAATGAATCGAGGTCGCCCCGCGCAGCGAGCCTGCCGAAGCTGGAGTTGCGCAGTTCGGGCAGATCAGCGAGTGCTGCGCGGGCATCGCGCGCGCGGATATGCGGAAAGGCTTTGGCAAATAACCCGATATCACCGGGTGGCATGCCTAACGCTGCGCCCACATCGCGGACCGCATGCCGCACCCGATATGTCTCCATCATCGACACACACGCCACACGTTCGGCCCCGAAGCGCTCGAAGATGAGGTCGTAGGCCTCAAGACGGCGGGCGGCCTCCACGTCAATATCAATGTCGGGCAGCACTCGGCGCAATGGCGACAAAAAGCGCTCCATAAGCAATCCGTGCCTGATCGGATCAACGCCCGAAATACCGAGGAGGTGATTGACGAGACTTCCCGCTCCTGATCCGCGGGCCGCAACCCTGATCCCCCGAGCCCTGATCAGCCTGACGACCTCGGCGACGGTGAGGAAGTACCCGGCGAAGCCCAGCTTCGTGATGGTCTGCAGTTCATCGGTGAGCCTGACACGCGCAGCACCGCGGTCGACAGCACTCGGATAGGCCCCATTGATTGCATGGGCACACTGCCGCTGCAGGATCCGGTCGGCTTCGCGGATCGACGAGGCTGTATCACTCGACACCTGCCGGTTCAGCAGCACATCGAGTTCGGGGACGAAGACCTCGCCAAGCCCGAGGTCGCCAGCCGGGTCGATCACGCACTCCTGCGCCAGATCGAGCGTGCTGCGTAGCAGGTCACTCGGATCACACCCAGCAACCGCCGAGATCTCAGCGGCCACCACTGCGAGTTCAGCGGGCGACTTCAGATGCGCCTCGCCATTGTTGAGCGAGAAGCGGTGCGAGCCGAGTGGCACGAGAAGTCGCGCCGAATCGAGTACATCGGCAACTCGTGCATCACTTCGGTCAAGGTGCCGCACAGCGTTCGTGAGCACGACCGGGATCCGCCATCCGTTCGCCCACTGCCACATCCGGGCGTCCGACACGGTCGACGCTGGATGGCCTGCTGCGGTTCGGTGACTGGTGAGCGCGACCCGAAGGTCAAGAGCAGCGATCGAGCGCAGGGCCCGTAGCGAATCATCGGCGCGGTTCGCCCGGCCACTCGCGAGATGCAAAGCGAACTCCGATGTCCATCCGAGCAGTACGACCAGTCCTTCGCCGTGCTCCTCGAGCGCTTTCCATGGCAGCCACGGCATCCCCCGCTCGGTATGCGCGCCACCGTGGGCGATCGACACGACTCGGCACAGGGAGGCCCACCCGCGCCGGCCCTTCGCGAGAAGAACGACCCTCGGCCGATGCTCATCAATCCACTGCCCGCCACGGGCCGGGGTACGGCGGCTGGTGCTCAGCTTGGTATCCGGGACCAGCTTGGTATCCGGGACCAGCTTGGTATCTGGAAGTAGCGACTCGACGGCAAGGTCGACACCGAGCACTGTCGCGATTGACCCTCGCTCACATGCCCGGACCCATTGCACCGCGCCATACAACCCATCACGGTCCGCGAGGCCGATGATGTTGTGCCCATCGGCGACCGCCCTGTCGATGAGCCGCTGGGGCGTCGACGTTCCGTACTGCAGCGAGTAGCTCGATGCCACCTGCAGATGCGGCCATGCGTATGCCATAAGTGATCAAATCCTTCGTGCATCGCCTCGGCTGAACCACGAGACGTCATGGGAAGTCAGATGAGAAGGGGCAGTGGTCGCCAGTTCAACAAGACACGGGGGGTCGCCGAACTGGCGACCACTGCTGACCGGCTGCCGGGGGAACCAGCCGGGTCACAGGCCGATCAGCCGGTATGTCGGAGACCGGCGATCAGCATGGTCTGATGGGGCAGGCCGAGCGCCCCGGTGACACGGGCCAAGAATGCATCGGCATCCCGGACAAGATCATCTGCCTCGCGGGCGGTGACGCATGGCACGCCCGCCTCCGCCGCGGAACGCTTGCGTGCACTGGCGGCAAAGAAGGCAGCCCATTCCGTGAACTCAATTGCCACCTCAGGCAGCACCACCCAAACGCTGCGGACCTGCCGCCGACGCTTGCCGTTTGGCTGGCTCCGAGTTGCGAGTACGGCCGCCGCCGCGCGCAGTGCGGCCAGATGCGCAGCCGCGTAACGCTCACAGGGCGTGCTCGCGATCACGGCCTCGGTCAGGCTCCTGCGCGCAGAAGCCACGAGATCTCGGGCCGATGCGGGCAGCGGCGCACGTGCAGGCGACCCGGTGCTGGCCGCACGCGGCAGGCAAACCGTCGCTACGGTGCTCGTCAGGGTGGTCATGTCGCTCTCCTCGTCAATGCTGGATGTTCGACCCGGCTAATCACTGATCCTGAGGAGTTGCCATGCATCGGCAACCACCGCCAGGTCATACACACCAGAGGTTCCGGTGCGCGATACCGCTTCGACCCGCCAGACATCGCGATGCGCTGCCCGACCATTCGACCCTGCTGAACCCAGTTCCCGCCACCACAATGTCGCCTCGACCCAGCATGCAAGCACTTCCTGCACCTCGTAGCGCCGACCCTTCCAGCGAAACCCCGACGGAGCCCCGCTCTCATGCACGGTCACCCGAACCGCCTGGACGGTGGGTGACCTAAAACGGCGACTCACCGGTGTCGGCCTTTCAGGTCGACCCGTCTGCCGGGCTCGGGGTCGAGGCGAGCTCGGCAGACGGGTACGTGACCATTCGACCTCAGCCGCGAATCCGAGATCGAACCGTATTCGAACATTTGTTCGAATACGGGATACGCTAGCCCCCGCCCCTGACATCCGTCAATCCCTGTGTTTTTTGATTCGGTTTCGATATGGGTGCCGAGCGATGGATACTAGGAGCACCATCGAGAGTGTCGAAGGAGTCGCCATGAGTGAGAAGGACAGCCAAGCCGACTGGCGAGGGGTCGGCGACTCAATCAAGGACCTCGGAAAGAAGCTCAAAGCGCACGCTGACGACGCGCAGGATGCCATCAAGTCCAGCAGCGCTCCGCTCACTGGTGTCGCAGAGCAGGTCGGTGCAGTGTTCAAGACCGGGATCGCAAAACTCGATGAGGCAGCGACCGATCCTGCCGTTGGCGCAGCAGCGCGTGGCGCAACCGGCAAGTTCCTCGACGCGCTTAAGGCGCAGCTCGGTGCTGACAAACCCAGCGCCGACAAACCGGCGCCAGTAACCGGAGAGGACGCAGCGCGCGACACGACCGAGCCAGCAACTGAGCAGCCCACCGACCCGCAACCCGATCCCAAGGCACCGTCTGGGACGTGACCGTGTTCGGCTCGCCAAGGACCCGATCACCTTCGGTCCCGCCGCCGGCGCCATCGTGTCACGTCCCCTGCAGGCAATGCTGATGCGTTATCGAATGCTCTCGTCATCCCGGTTGACGCTCTCCGTCGCCATTCTCGCAACGGCTTTTCTCACCCTTCGGCTCTCCCTTGAGGACTCACAGGTGACGATGCTCGTCGGACTCCTGCAGCCGGTAACTCTCATCATCGGACTGGCCCTGTCCGTCATCGCAACGGTGAGTTCGATCGCATCCTTTCCGCTCTCAGCCCTGTCCACTCCGGCGGACAACGACACGCCGAAGGAAGAATTTATGTCTACTTCTGGACAATTTTAACTGTCTATGCATAGACTAGTGACTTCAATATTTAGGAGGTCATTATGAACATCAGGTTCTCCGCGCGCGGTGGTCACGGCCAGCCGCAGATACCGGTCAGCAGGCTACTGCCGTCACACCATGTGACGTCAGGCTTCTCCTATGCCTTGTGCCGATTCACCCTCGACTGCAGCTGTGGAGCGCACACTGACACCACTTACATCGATGAAGCCCTCGAGTGGGGCGAGATGCATGAGCTTCTCGCCCCACTCGCTGACGAGTTAGGAACCTGAGCATGTCCAAACCGAATCGCTCAAAGAGTTCGACCACCAAGACCCTCAAGAAGACCACCAAGACCCTCAAGAAGGCCACGAAGACCCTCAAGAAGGCCACGAAGGACTGGCGCTCGGCCAAGAAGCGTAAGCGGGCCGCTCGCAATGCACTCGCCGCGCTCGTGAATAAGGCCGTGGGCCGTGGGGTCATGTCGGAGAACAAGGTCGCCGCCACCGCCGAGTTAGGAACCTGAGCATGTCCAAACCGAATCACTCAAAGAGTTCGACCACCAAGGCCCTCGAGAAGGCCACGAAGACCCTTGAGAAGGCCACGAAGGACTGGCGCTCGGCCAAGAAGCGTGAGCGGGCCGCTCGCAATGCACTCGCCGCGATCGTGAATGAGGCCGTGGGCAGTGGGGTCATGTCGGAGAACAAGGTCGCCTCCATCACAGCCATTCCCCGGATGACGATACGCAAGATGCTCGGCAAGGACGATCTCCCAGCCGAGGCTGCTGCCACCGACGAGACGACTGTCGACGAACAATCCTCCGTCGAAGGGGACCCAGCGGTCGAGCTTGCCGTGATCGTCACTGACGAGGTGGCAGTAGACGAGACAGACGACGACGTGACAGACGCGGTCGAGACAGACGCGGACAAGGCGGACGCGGACAAGGCGGACGACGAGCCCGCGGAGACCGGCCCCTCAGTGGCGGCACCCGTCTTCGCACGTCCGGTCACACCGACCTGGGCCAGCCCACCCTCGTCGACCTTCACGACCTGAGCGCTCGACCAAGAGCGATTCACCACCGTGGCTTACCTAGTCGTCAGACCCTGAAGTTCGACATTGGCCTTCGGGTCATCGCAACCCGCGAGCATTCATGAGTGCGAGAACATCGATTGCAGTTTGCATCCGATTGTAGGCACCACAATGCGCCCTATCAGGTTACTCGTAAATACGGGCAACCTGATAGGGCTTTGCCGTGAAGACCACGATCGAACTACCTGACGACCTCGCCGCACAAGCTCACCATTGCCCGGTGATTGGATACAGATGTGCGTATCCTGTGAGGCCTACTGACCTCGCAGCACTGTCGCCTCGATGACCATCCAGCTTGCAAGCAGCACGAGGAGACCTGCGAATGCACGTTCAAGAAGTCGTTGCGAAATAGTGAGATTCGCCCGAGAAGCTACCACCGACCCGACGAGACCCCCCACGATGACGATGAGCGGCACCTGCCATTCGATGTCGTGCCAGGTGTCAGCCCTAAACATGAGGGCGGTCAGGCTGTTCAGCGCGACGATAACGAGCGATGTGCCTGCTGCCACACCGAATGGAAATCCGAAAACAAGGACGAGGGCTGGCACGATGAGGAATCCACCGCCAACGCCAAAGACACCCGTCAGCAGCCCGATCACGCTGGCAACAAACAGAATTAGCCACCAGCTCGAGGACTTAATGCCCTCCGGTTCAGGTCGAGATCCCTTGCGCCACATAGCGATTGCCGCGCCAACCAGCACGAGGGAAAACCCCGCAATCAGAGCAGCCTCGGGGATGACAGGCGCAATTCGCGTGCCTGCGAATGTGCCTGCCAGACCCAGGACCCAGAACAGCACTGCCGGCCGCGTGCGCACCTGGCCGAGTTGGAACCGCGGAACAGCCCCGAATGCGGCCGATGCGGCTACGACTGCCAAGGAGGCGGTCGTCGCCTGAAGGGCAGTGAAATTGAAGAGAAAGAGAAACGCCGGTACCGCCAGCACTGCACCACCTGCGCCGACGAGGCCGAGGATCGCCCCGACCCCGAGGCCGACGATGAGTGCTTCGATGACGATCAGGATGGTGATCCCTTCTCTGAGTCCAAGACCGATGGTTGGGTACCGGTCGAGCCTCAGTCCGTGTAGACAGCACCAAGTCGATGCCCGACAGGTGGTCGCACGATCATGAGGCCAGAGGTCTCGGCATTGGAGAAGTCGTCGTCCACGTGCACGACCGGAATGTCGAGTCCATCGAGCAGCGACGCCCCGACCGACGCCCGGAATCCGCTTCCGCAGTAGGCCCAGACCGGACCATGCTTGGAGGTGTCATCGGCCCATCTCCTCACCTCATCAATGCGGCCGCGAAGTTCATGGAGGGGAACATGCTTAGCTCCCAACACGTAGCCATTGTCGAACTCGGTGTTACGTCGCAGGTCAAGGACGGGCAGGTTCGGGTCGTCCGCAAGAGCCTGTGCGAGATCAACATGGGTTACCCGCCGATACCACGATCGGGGCGCGGACGAACTCGCCCAGTCTGCGGATGTCCCAACGGCATAGCCCACCGGTCGGTCGATGCCGATGCGGACGAGTTCGCGCTGCATCGTCTGCACCTCGACCGCGTCGGCGCCTAGCAATGTGATGGGCGTGCCCCAGTCGATCATCCAGCCGAGGTAGGTCACGGCATTGCCGTGGACGTCGAAGGACAGCGCGCCCAACACGTGGTCGGCGGCGAACGCCTGTCGGTGGCGCAGGTCGACGACCCATTCGCCGGCGGCGATGCGGCGGGCGATGTCGTCGGCTGTTGCGACCATCGGCAGTGAGAGGTCGATCGGCCCGGCGCCCCGCTGATTCGCTGGACCCATGTGGGCGTAGTAGGCCGGGTATGCGTCGAGGCCGGCGATGAGCTCCTCGACGAACGTGTCCTCGTCCACGGAGAATGCCGGGTTGCTCGCAACCTGCTCGGCGACGGTCGATTCGTTGCCGACCGTGGCCGTAGCGCTGCAGAAGGAACCGAAGCCATGCGTCGGGTACACCTGCGCCGAGGGCGTGATCTCGGCACCGATCCGCCTCATCGAGCGCCACTGCGAGCGCGCAAGTGGCTCGGTCAGCTCCGGCCCGAGCAGGTCGGGCCGGCCGACACTGCCGAAGAGTAGCGAGCCGCCGGTGAAGAGCGCGACATCTGCCCCGCCTACGTTGAGGGCGAACGAGATGTGGTTCGGGGTGTGTCCGGGCGTGTGGATGACGCGGAGCCGTCCGATGTCGGATGCGAACTCCGCGGCGTCGCCCACCTGGCGGGCGGCGAAGTCGATCTCCATGCCTTCTGGCACGACGTACTCGGCCTTGGTTCGGCGGGCGAGCTCGAGGCCCCCGCTCACGTAGTCATTGTGGAAGTGGGTCTCGAGGACGTGAGATGCACTCCACCCGCGCTGGTCCAAGATCTCCTCGACGCGGTCTATGTCGCGCTGCGGATCGATGACGATCGCGGACGATTTGCTGCCCACGACGTAACTGCGGTCGCCCAAGTTCGGGGTGTCGATAGCGATGACCTCGAGACCGGTCACTGGCTCACCACCGATGCGCCTGAAGCAGCGAGGTCATCGAGTCCGCCGCTGAGGTTGACCAGGCTCGTGAATCCTGCGGTGGCCATCGCATCGGTGGCGACCGCAGAGCGTCGCCCGCTTCGGCAGTAGACGACGTAGGTGGCCGACTTGTCGAGCGATTCGATCTGGGAGGCGAAGGCCGGGTCCTCGACGTTGATGTTCACCGCATTTGGCAGGTGCCCCGCTGCGAACTCATCGGGCGTGCGGACGTCGACGACGACGACTCCCTGCTGGGCGGTTGTCGAGAGGAACGCCTGCGGATCAACGGTCTGCACGGCACTCGTGCCCGACGCGCACCCGGTGATGGCCAGCGCTGCGAGGATGCCCACTACGGCAATGATTCGTTTCATCATGCTCCTTCTCGGTTTTCGTGTACTAGATGATCATTCCGGGGTCGCCGTTGTCGCCGACGACGGTTCTGCCTGCCTGCTGCCACGCACCCATGCCGCCATCGACACTGACGGCGCTGAATCCAGCCTTGTGCAGTTGTGCCGCCCCCATGAGGGAGCGATTGCCCGACCGGCAGATGACGAGGACGGGCCTGGCCGGATCGAGTTGCCCATGGTCCGAGGGCACCCGGGCCATCGGCATGTGCACCGCGACGGGGTCGTGGCCCGCGCTCCACTCGACGAGCTCACGAACATCGAGGAGCACCGCGCCTGCCTCGAGCATCGGGAGTGCCTCGTCGACGCTGACGTTGAGGTTGAGGTTGAGGTTGAGGTTGCCACCGCTGGCGGTCAGGCCCACGCCCTTGCCGCCTTTGCCTCGACGGCAACCGCGAACTTGCAGAAGGCTGCGTAGGCACGTGCCCCGCACATCGTTGCGGGGCCGGCCTTCATAAGGAAGGAAACACCGATGGCCATCGCGATGTGCTCCTTGGTTCTCGTCTCGCGCACCCCGGGAGCGAGCGCCGCCGAGCTCAGGTCGGCAAAGTCCCTGTAGACCTCAGGAATTGCCTGACGGTGCTCACGGTGCTGCAGATTCAGGTCATCGACCACCGATTGGTGATGCACGTAAGTGGTCATGACCGAATATTATACCCCAGGGGGTATATGTCAACCCACGTCCCGTGCCTCGGGTGTCACCTCAGCCGGACGAAGGACCGATCGAGTTCGCCGACTGACGTAACCCCGAGGAGTTGCATCGTGGTCTTGATCTCCTTCTCGAGGATGCTCACGACCCGCCGTACCCCGTCCTCACCGCCGGCCATGAGCCCGTAGAGGTAGCCGCGGCCGATGAGTGCCCCGGTCGCCCCGAAGGCAAGTGCCGCGACGATGTCTGCACCGCACGTGATGCCGCCATCCACGTACACCTCGATCCGATCCCCCACCGCGTCGACGACGCTCGGGAGAATCTCGAGCGGCACATTGCCGCGGTCGATCTGCCGGCCACCGTGGTTCGACAGGATGACTGCATCGACCCCGAGATCGACCGCGATGACGGCATCCTCGACCGACTGCACTCCCTTGAGCACAAGCTTGCCGGACCAGATACTGCGAAGCCAAGCGATGTCGGCCCCGGTGATACTTGGGTCGAACACATTGGTGAGGAGGTCGCTCACCGTGCCACCCGTGGACGCCAGCGTCGCGAACTCGAGCGGCCTAGTCGTGAGCAGGTTGCCCCACCACCTCGGGTACATGGCCATACCAGCAAGAGTGCCGAGGGTGAGCTGCGGAGGAATCGTGAGTCCATTGCGCACATCACGCAACCGAATGCCACCGACCGCTGTGTCGACGGTGAGGATGAGAGTGTCATACCCCGCAAGCTCTGCGCGCTGGACAAGCGCCTCACTCGCCGCCCGGTCGCGCCATACGTAGAGCTGAAACCACCGCCGAGTATCGGGGAAAGCCTGGGCAAGGGCCTCGACTGAGGTCGTGCCAAGGGTTGAGAGTGCATACGGGATATCAGCCTCCCCGGCCACCTTCGCCACCGCGGGCTCTCCCACGTGGTGCATCATCCGCGTGAACCCCGTTGGCCCAAGCGCGAATGGCAGCGCCGAGCGCTTTCCGAGCATCTCGACCGAGAGGTCCACGGACGAGACGTCACGCAGCACTCGCGGTGTGAATTCGATGCGCGAATACGCCTCGACCGAACGACGAAGGGTCACCTCCGATCCAGCAGCACCATCGGTGTAGTCAAAGACTGGCCTCGGCACCCGGCGCTTCGCAAGATCGCGGAGATCCCCGATGCTCGCGCACCGCTCAAGGCGCGTCTGGAGTCGCGTCAGTGAGCGATCCCGTCGGCCGATGAGCGGCAGAATCTCGCTCGGCCTCGGCAGTCGTCGATCGACCATGGTGCGTCCTCCTCGTGGATATCTATCGGGCAATGCGATGGGCGAAGTCGAGCCACTGCTGCCGTGAGCCTGCCGGATAGTACTCCCGGATCTCGGGCATCGCCGCGATGAGCGACCGGGCCTCACGAAGTGAGACGACAGCGCCGGTCGAAATCCATTGGACAACCGCGTTGCCGAGCGCAGTCGCCTCCACCGGACCCGCGACCACCCGCTTGCCGGTCGCGTCAGCAAGCCACTGCATGAGGATCTCAATCCGGCTGGCTCCCCCGACCACGTGAATGACGCTTCGCGGCTCGGTGCTGAGCCCATCAAGTTCCTCAGCACGCTGGGCGAGCCTGACGACGAGCGATTCCAGAATCGTCCGGATCACCGCTCCCCTCGACCCGTCCCACTCCCCCGCGAGGACGTGTCCGATCGTCTCGGATGACTGGCCTGGCGCCGCTAAGGATGGGTCATCAATGTCAAATCCGGCCACGAATGGTGCGCACTCCATAGCCGCCAAGAGCAACGACTGGACAGAGGGATCAACGCCGTCGGCAGCGGCCCAAGCGCGCCTGCATTCATCGACAAGCCACATACCCGACACGTTACGAAGGACTCGAATGGTGCCATCGATCCCGAGTTCGTGCGTGACGTTCAAGGCCATCGACTCCGTGCTGGGTACCGCCGTCTGCGACTCAAAGCCGATGAGCGCCCAGGTGCCGAGCGACAGTATGAGCGCGCGCTCGCGATCGTCAACGGGCGTTCCGGCGAAGGCACTTGCCGTGTCATGGGTTGCAACGCCGACGAGTCGCAGTCCGCGCAACCGGTCATCGAGGCATGGGCCACGTACCAACCCGGGCTCGTCAAGCGGCAGGAAGGTGCCTGCCGGAAGTGCCAGCGCGGAAAGGATTTCCGGCGACCAAGCGCGCGTCCGAGGGTCGACGAGGGCGGTGGTCGATGCATTCGTGACGTCGCATGCCCGCACTCCGGTCAGCCAAAACGTCAGCAGATCCGGCACGAGGAGGAGCGAGGTACCGTCGCGGAGTCGGTCATCCACGGCAAGCTGGTAGGCGGTATTGAACGGCAGATGCTGTGTGCCGGTGACCGAATAGTGCCGTTCCCACGGAAGCACCGATCGAGCCCGATCGACCCCGAGGGCGTGACCGCCGTCGCGATAGGCGACCACCGGGCCGATGAGTCGGCCCACCACGTCGATGATGCCGTAGTCGATCGCCCATGTGTCGATTCCGCACGATGTTGCCCCCAAGGCCACCGCCTCGGCAAGGCCGTCGACCACTGATCGATGAAGGGACTCAACGTCCCACGTCCAACGACCTTCAACATGAATCGGGCCATTCGGGAAGCGCGAAACCTCGGTGAGCGACGGAACGCCTTCGACAAGATCACACAGGACGACTCGTCCGCTTCCCGCTCCGATATCGACGGCCGCGACCCGGCGCATGACTGCTACCGCACGAATGCGGCAGCGACTCCCGAATCGACCGGGATGATCATGCCCGTCGTGCGCGAGAACTCGTCCGACACAATCGCTGCCACCGCGAGCGCGATGTGCTCCGGAAGCACCTCTCGCTTGAGGATGGTCCGCTGCGCATAGAACGCTCCGAGGTCCTTCTCCTCGACCCCGTAGACGGCGGCGCGGTTGGCGCCCCACCCACCTGCGAAGATCCCGGAGCCCTGGACCACGCCGTCGGGGTTGATGCCGTTCACCCGGATGCCGTGCTCGCCGAGTTCGACCGCAAGTAGTCGCACTTGGTGGGCCTGATCGGCCTTGGCTGAGCTGTAGGCGATGTTTGACGGGCCAGCGAAGACTGCGTTCTTGCTCGCAATGTAGACGATGTCGCCACCCATCCGCTGCGCAATCATCACCCGCGCGGACTCGCGGCTCACGAGGAAGGACCCGCGCGCCATGACATCGTGCTGGAGGTCCCAGTCGTCGACGGTGGTCGAAAGGAGATCCCTGCTCAGCGAGAGCCCGGCGTTGTTCACGATGAGGTCCACCCCGCCGAAGGCGAGGCAGGCCTCGGCGATCATGGCCTTGATGGCCTCCTCGCTCGTCACATCGGCCTCGACCGCGATGGCGAAATCAGGCCCGCCCATGGCGAGTGCAATCTCTTGCGCCGCAATGAGATTCCGGTCGGCGATCACGACGGCCGCACCGTCGCGCACAAGTGCCTCGACGGTCGCCCGGCCGATGCCACTGCCTCCGCCAGTGACGAGTGCCACGCGCGATGCCAGTCGCTTCGGCTTCGGGAGCCGACGCAGCTTCGCCTCCTCGAGGTCCCAGTACTCGATGCGGAACTTCTCGATCTCTTCGATCGGCTGGTAGGTGGAAATTGCCTCAGCACCGCGCATGACGTTGATCGCGTTGACGTAAAACTCCCCCGCCACACGAGCTGTCTGCTTGTTGGGTCCGAAGGAGAACATGCCGATGCCGGGGACGAGGACGATCGCCGGATCGGCGCCCCGCATGGCCGGGCTTTCTGCGGTGGCGTAGCGCTCGTAGTAGGCGGCGTAGTCGAGTCGGTACTGCTCGTGCAACTCGCGCAGCCGCACGACCACCTCATCGATCGACGCTGCCGGGGGCAGGTCGAGCACCATCGGGCGCACCTTGGTTCGCAGGAAATGGTCGGGGCATGACGTTCCCAGTGCCGCAAGTTCCGGATGCCGCTCGCTCGACAGGAAGTCGAGGACAACATCGCTGTCGTTGAAGTGACCGACCATCGGCCGGTCAGCCGAGGCGAGCCCGCGGATGACGGGGGCCAGGGTTGCGGCCCGTGCACGGCGCTCGTCGATGGGCAGTCGCTCGTATCCGGTGAGCACCGCGCCGAAGGGGTCAGGCCTACCCCGGTTCGCGATGAACGCCTCGGCCGTACGGATGATCTCCAGCGAGTTCGCCTCGCACTCCTGCGAGGTTGCACCCCAAGCGGTTATGCCGTGGCCGCCCAGGATGCAGCCGATCGCTTCCGGATTCGACTCCTTCAGGGCCGCCATGTCGAGCCCGAGAGCAAAGCCCGGGCGACGCCATGGCACCCATGCCACTCGATCGCCGAAGCACTCTCGGGTCAGCGCCTCACCATCGGCAGAAGTGGCCAGTGCGATGCCCGAATCTGGATGGAGGTGGTCGACGTGCGGCGCATCGACGAGGGCGTGCATCGCGGTGTCGATGGAAGGGGCCGCGCCCCCGGTGCCGTGCAGGCAGTACATGAAGGCGTCGACCATCTCGTCCTCGCGCTCGACGCCAGGGAACACATCGATGAGTGCCCTCACCCGGTCGAGTCGCAGGACCGCAAGGCCCGTCTCGGTTAACGTCCCGAGATCCCCGCCCGAGCCCTTGACCCAGATGACCTCGACCGGCGTCTGGGTCACCGGATCGACAGCCTCACCCTTCGCGGAGGTGTTTCCGCCGGCGAAGTTCGTGTTGCGGGCGTCTGAGCCGAGCCGGTTGGATCGGGCGATCAGGTCGGATACCGCTGGAACGCTGGGCATGTGAACGTGTCACCTTCTGTGAAGTCTGACGTTGTCAGACGTCGGAGTCCGACATAAGCAGGTGGGCTAGGCGCCCCAGCCCGCCTGCGACCCGCCTACGCGCTCGTCGCTGATCCGCTGAGCGTAACCGGAGGCCGCGTAGGCTTTCATCGGCTCAGGGTCTAGTCCAATCCCGGCACGCAATTCACGAACCATGTCACGGACATCTGTGTTGTAAGCGTCCATCAGGACACCATTCGCGCCGAGCACGTCGCCACTTAGTTGCGCTGCGGTCAGCGACGGCTGGTCGACGATGAGTGCCTTAGCGGTCGCCTCCTGCACGTTCATGATCGATCGGATCTGGCCCGGGATTTTCGGCTCGATGTTGTGGCACTGGTCGAGCATGAACGAGACCCCGGACCCCGCATGGACGACGCCGGCCTTCACCACCTCGTGCATGATCCGAAACAGTTGGAAGGGGTCGGCCGCGCCGGCCATGAGGTCATCGTCCGCATAGAACCGCGAATTGAAGTCGAAAGCTCCCAGTTTCCCCTCCCGCAGGAGGAAGGCGACGATGAACTCGATGTTTGTGCCGGGCGCGTGGTGGCCGGTATCGACGCAGACGACCGCCTTCTCACCCAGTTTGAGGCAGTGCGCAAACGACACGCCCCAGTCGGGGACGTCCATCGTGTAGAACGCCGGCTCGAAGAGTTTGTATTCGAGCAGCATTCGCTGATCGGACCCGAGCCTGGCGTACACCTCGGCCAATGCCTCATAGAGCCGGTCCTGGCGGAGTCGAATGTCATCCTGACCCGGGTAATTCGTGCCGTCGGAGAACCAGAGCTTGAGATCGCTCGATCCGGTCGCGTCCATGATGTCGACGCATTCGAGGAGGTGGTCAGTCGCCTTCCGGCGGATGCGCGGGTCGGGGTTCGTGACGCTGCCGAGCATGTAGTCGTCGTCCTGGAAGACGTTTGAGTTCACGGTCCCGACGCTCACACCCTCGCCGCGTGCGAATTCAGCGAGGTGGCCGAAGTCATCGACCCTGTCCCACGGGATGTGAATGGCAACCGACGGGGCCGACCCGGTGAACCGGTGAACGATCGCGGCGTCGGCGATCTTCTCGTACGGGTCGCGCGGCACGCCCGCCTGCGCAAAGACCTTGAACCTGGTGCCGGAGTTCCCGTAAGCCCAGGAAGGGGTCTCGATCTGGAGCTGCCGGAGTGCATCCATGGCAGTTGTGGTGTCCACGCTTCTCACGTCCTCTTCATCGATCACGATCGTGCTTATTCAAGGTGAAAGACCTCGGTTAGGGGAACGAAGGCCTCGTCAGGTCTCCTGCCGTCCAGCGCCTCGAAGAATGGTGCCATCTCAGCCTGCCATCGCGCATTGACCTCAGTGCTTGCCATGCCGTCCAGCGCAGCCTGCAGATCCTCGGTCTCGAAGTAGCCGATGAGCATCCCGTCGGGGCGGATAAACAGCGTGTAGTTCGTCCAGCCTGTCCCTCTCAGGGCCTCGAGCATGTCCGGCCACACGCGCTCATGTCGAGCTATGTAGTCGTCGAGTCGTTCCTCGCGAACCTTGAGCACGAACAAGACCCTCTGCATGTCGTCTTCCTGCCCCGAGTCGATGGTGGTGCGGCCACCGCCGCACCACCATCGCTTCGAACCCGCTCAGGCGAGCGATCGTTCCTAGTAGATCTTCGAGAAGGCCACGATGTTTGAACTGTCGAACTTGTAGGGATCGCCGAGGTAGACGACACCGTTCGCGCCCTGGGTGTAGCTCTTGCCGCCGGCGGTGAACTTGGCGCCGGTGGCCTGCTTCAGGTTGCCCGAGGCACACTCAGCTGCCGCCATGGTGCCGACGTAGCCGAGGTCGATCGGATTCCACAGGCCGAACTCCTTGACGGTGCCGTCGAGAACGTACGGCGCCATCTCGCTCGGGAGACCGAGTCCGGTGATGGCAACCTTTGAGCCCTTCGACTTCTTCTCCTGCGCGGCGGCCCGGATTCCAACGGTCGTGGGCGAAATGATGCCCGCGATGTCGGGGTGCTCTGTCAGGATCTGGTTGTACTGCTGCGCCGACTTCGTTGCGTCGTCGTCGCCGTAGTAGACGCCCGCAAGGGTGATGTTCGGGTACTTCGCGGCAAGCTGCCGCTTCATGGCCTCGATCCAGGCGTTCTGGTTCGCTGCCGTTGCTGCGGCTGAGAGCACCGCAACCTTGCCCTTGTTGCCGATCTGCGCCGCGATCCAGTCGACCTCGGCCGCGCCGATACGCTCGGAGGAGGCAGGAAGCACGGCAACCGTTCGTGACTTCGTGTCGGTGATGTCTGCATCAGAGGTGACAATGCAGATCTTCCGGGCGATTGCCTTCTTCAGGGCGGGGGTGATGGCGTTCTGGTCCGCCGCAGAGATGACGATCGCGTTGTAGCCCTGCTGGATTGCCTGATTGATGAAGGCGACCTGAGCCGGACCGGTGGCCGTTGTCGGGCCCATGTACTTACATGTGGCGCTGATCTCCTTGCACGCCTTCTGCGCGCCCTTGTTCCAAGCGGTGAAGTACCCGTTGTTGATCGCCTTCGGAATGATGGCGATCTTCAGCCCTGACTTCGGTGCTGCCTGCGCAGGCATCGCCGTGAGCCCGGCAATGACCAGCACGCCGAGCGTGACTGCCACCGCCTTCGTGGCGAGTGATGTTTTGACCATCCTCAGTTGCTCCCTTGATCATGTCCCGCGCCCGCGGGGCTTGGATGAACAACCTCATTGCCTGAAGGCAGCGAGGCTTCGCCTCGGGTGGGATTGCCACCGCGAGGAGACCTGTGGCCGAGTTGCTCGCGCAGGCGCGAGATCAACTGCGGAATTGCGACGGAGACGAGAAGGAGCAGCCCGCTGACGATGACGAGCGCGTTGGCATCGAAACCGGCCAGCTGAAGGAGTGACCGGCTCGCGCCCCAGACCAGGACCGCAGCGATGACGCCCCACATCGTTCCGATGCCCCCGGCAATGGCCACCCCACCGAAGAGAACTGCCGCGATGACGATGAGTTCGTACCCCATCGCGCCGTCGGGTGATGCCGATGCGAAGCGCAGCGTGTAGACGAGCCCGGCCAGCCCCGCCATGAAGCCGGTCATGACGAACAGGAGGAGCCGGACTCGATCGACAGGGATCCCGGAGTAGGCGGCCGCCTCCTCGCCCTGTCCGATCGCGTAGCACCATCGGCCGAATCGGGTGCCGTGAAGCAGGTACCAGAACAGGGCACCAAACAACGCGAGAAGTACGACGGACCACGGCAGGAAGGTGCTGCCGATCGGGTAGAAAGCGAGGTCGGTCCACTCCATCGGCAAACTCGAGATCGGCATGTCGCCGAGCAGCACGAAGCACAGTCCTCGGTACAGCGCCAGGGTTCCGATCGTCACCGCCAGGGATGACAGGCCGAGCTTCGTGACGAGCAGACCGTTGACGAGTCCGCAGAGGGATCCGGTGGCGAGACCCGCGACGACGGCGATGGGCATCGAGAGCGTCGCCTCATAGGTGATGCCGATGACCGCCGAGGCGAGCGTCAGCGAGGAGGCCACTGACAGGTCGATGTCCCGGACGATGATGAGCAGTGCCATAGGGAAGGCGATGAGCAGGACCTCGGAGACGTCCGAGATCACGAAGTTGAGGTTGTCGCCGGTGAGGAACAGCTCGCTCGACATGCCGCCGAAGAGGAGGGTGAGGATGAGGAGGAGGACGATCCCTCGGTCCCATGCCGTCAATCGCAACCGTTGCAACGCCATCATGCGAGAACCTCCACTCGGCGGACCACGCGACGTGCGCTGCGCACAGCGACAACACGGTCGAAGGTGATCGCCAGTACGAGGAGCGCTCCCGCTACCGCCTGCTGCCAGAACTGCGAGACGCCAAGCGCTCCGAGGGCGAACGTGATCGTCTGGAGGAGCACAGCGCCGATGAGGGCCCCGACTGCTGTTCCGACCCCGCCCGCAATGGCAACCCCGCCGATCACGCAAGCGGCGATGACGTAGAGCTCGATGCCCAGGCCGCTGGTTGCGTCGGCGAACGAGAAACGTCCGAGCAGCAGGAGCCCCGCGACTCCGGTGAAGATCCCGCTCAGTGCGAATGCCACGAAGGTGCGCCTGGCCACCGGTATCCCCACCCGGAGCGCGGCCTCCGGATTGGAGCCGATCGCGTACAGGTCGCGGCCCCACCGGGAGTAGCGAAGCAGCAGTGTGACCGAGATAGCTCCGATGAGGGCGCAGACAAAGAGGTACGGGACTCCAAAAATGGAGCCTGAGCCGAGCTCGACCAATGGCGCCGGTACCTGCTCCGCCGTGATGGTCTCGCCGCCAGCGAGGTGGCTGAAGACGCCCCGGACGACATAGAGCATGGCGATGGTGACGACCAATGAGGGCAGGCCCAGATAGGCGATAAGGAATCCGTTCACGACCCCCACCACGAGACCGACTGCGAGGCCGACACCGACCGACACGGCGAACGGCACCCCGATGTTCGCCGCCGCGTTCTGCCCGACGAGGAAGGCGACGAGACCGGTCGTCGATCCGACCGAGAGGTCGATCTGCCGCATGATGATGAGCATCGACTGCGAAGCCGCGAGCAGGCCGATGACCGAGGACTCGATGAGGATGGCGCTGATGCCCTCGCTCGAGGCGAAGGTGGGATTGACGAGGCCAGTGGTGACAACAACCGCCGCGAGGGCGACGAGGATCGGGAACTCGCGAGCCTTCAGCGCCGTCGATGCGACGTTGCGCCCGGTCATGCCAAGGCTCCGGAGATCGTCGCCGCGGTCATGACCGACTCCTGCGTGGCATCCGCTCTCGCGATCTCGGCCACGAGTCGTCCCTCGCGCATGACGAGAACGCGATCGGCCATGCCGAGCACCTCGGGAAGGTCTGACGAGACCATGAGTACGGCAAGGCCGCGAACGGCTTGCTCGGAGAGGAGTCGGTGCACCTCGGCCTTCGTCCCGACGTCGATGCCACGCGTCGGCTCATCGACGATAAGCAAAGCGGGATCGGTCGCAAGCCACTTAGCCAGCACCACCTTCTGCTGGTTGCCTCCGGACAACCGCTCGACCGGGTCCTCGATGTTCGCATACTTCAGTTGGAGCCGGCCCGCCCAGTCGGTCGCCACGCGCCGCTCGGAAATGCCTCGCAGCAGCAGTCGTGACCGGAGTCGCGCGAGCACGGTCATGGCGATGTTCCGCGAAATCGCAGCGGGCATGAACAGGCCCTGCAGCCGGCGATCCTCCGGGACAAGTGCGACGCCAGCGCTCATGGCCGCGCTCGGCGACCCGTTTCGGAGCACGCTCCCCGAGACGCTGACGGTCCCGGAGTCATGGTGGTCGATGCCGAATATCGCTCGAACGACCTCCGAGCGGCCGGCCCCCACGAGACCTGCGAGCGCGACGATCTCGCCCCGGCGAACGTCGAATGAGATGTCGTGAAAGACGCCTGCTCGAGTAAGACCCTTGACCGAAAGCACGACATCGCCGACTTCCGCGTCGAACTTCGGGAACATCTCGGTGATCTCCCGGCCCACCATCCAGCGCACGATCTGCGTCGTGTCGATCTGCGCCACTGCCGCGGTAGCGACGGTCGCGCCGTCGCGCATGACGGTCACCGAGTCGCAGAGTTCCGTGACCTCGTCCAGCCGATGGCTGATGTAGACGACCCCCCTGCCCTGATCCTTGAGCCTGCGGGCGACAGTCATGAGTTGTGCCACCTCGGCTGCGGAGAGCGCCGCGCTGGGCTCGTCCATAATGATGAGGGATGCATCGATCGACAGCGCCTTTACGATCTCGACCATCTGCTGGTCCGCGATCGAGAGCCCGCGGGCCGGTCGCAACGGATTGAGGTCGATGCCAAGTCCGTCGAACAGACCCTGCGTCTGCGACACCATGCCCCGCCAGTCGACGCGCCCGCCGGTTGTCGGCTGACGTCCGACGAAGACGTTCTCGGCGAGTGAGAGGTCCGGGAACAGCGACGGCTCCTGGTAGATGACGGCGATACCCTGTTCACGGGCGGAACGGGGATTACCCTGGGAGAAGGGTCGTCCCTGAAGGGTGATCGTCCCTGCATCGAGGGAGTGCAGGCCTGCAAGGGTCTTGACGAGGGTCGACTTGCCCGCTCCATTTTCCCCGAGGAGACCGACGATCTCGCCCGCACTCACCTCCAGCGAGGCCCCTGCAAGCGCGTGAACACCGCCGAAGCGCTTGTAGGCGCCCTCGACAGACAGCAGGTTCCCGGCCAATGCGACCCAATCTGATTGAAAGGTTTCAATTGATGTTCGCTGAAACGTATGGGGTGGCTGGTCCCCTGTCCATCATTTTCCGAAAATTCATGTCCTGACACTTGATACGTTTCATTTACCACCGTACGATGTGCCCGAGGCGATCAGACACGGGGCGATCCAAGGGCGGTGACATCGTGGGGTCGAGCATGAAGGATGTCGCGACCCTCGCATCGGTTTCCCTCGGCACCGTCTCGAACGTCCTCAACCACCCGGAGCTCGTCGCCCCCGACACCGCGGCTCGCGTCCACCGTGCGATTCGCGAATTGGAGTTTATTCCGAATGCGCCTGCCCGGCAGTTGCGGTCGCACCACGCACGCGTCCTCGGACTCGTAGTCCCCGATATCTCCAACCCGTTCTTCACCGAAGTCGCCCGGGGCGTCGAGGATGCCGCCCTTGATGCTGGCTATGTCGTGATCCTGTGCAATTCCGATGCTCAGGCGGAGCGGGAGGACCGTTATCTCGCGGTCCTCGAGTCCCAGCGTGTCGGCGGCATCCTCATCACCCCAGCCCGCAAGAGCCTCAAGCCACTCGGGCGCCTACTGGGCAACGGTGTGGCGGTGACACTGCTCGACAACGAGGCACCCGCCCAGGATGTGTGCAGCGCCTCGGTGGACGACCGGATGGGCGGAGCCCTCGCCGCCGAGCACGCCCTCAAGCTCGGCCACCGCAGGCTCGTCTGGCTAGCAGGCCCAACCGATATCCCCCAGGTCGCGGATCGCGAAGTGGGCCTGATGAACGCAGTGCGCAGCGCAGGCGCATCGGTGCAACGGCTCGCGGCCGAGCACATGACCACTGCTTCGGGCGAGATGGCCATGGAAGCGGCGCTTTCGCAGGGAATGGAATTCACCGCCCTCGTGTGCGCAAACGACCTCCTCGCGCTCGGGGCGATTCGGGCGCTCAACCGCGCTGGGCTCCGGATCCCCGACGACATCTCCGTCATCGGCTACGACGACATCGAATTCGCCGCGAGCGCCGCAGTTCCCCTCACGTCCGTTCGCCAGCCGAAGTACGAACTCGGACATGCAGCCGCCAGACTCGTCATCAGCGAGTGCGAGGATCCCGCCTCACATGCGCATCAGCGCGTGCAGTTCCAGCCCCAACTCGTCGCCCGTCAGTCGAGTGCGCCGGTTTCCGCGTCCGAAACCCTCGGCCGATGAGCGAGGCGATGGAGCAGCAGTCAGTCATAAGGATCTGAGAGAGGCTCGCACTCCTTGGAGCACGCGGCGAGGTCCGGCGCCTTGGCAACAACGCCCGCACTGCGAAGGAGGCCACGGACGCACACGGAATCGGGGTGGGATAGTTCGCCAGTTCACTCATCTTCCTCGCCGACGGCGAGCCTGTCCTAGGCATCGCATCCCGCGGGCACCGAGTCGATACCCAGGTGCTCGCCGCGATCCTTAAAGTCGCCGTCATCAGCAAGGCGAGCGCCGATGATGTGCGTGCCAGTATGAGTTTCGTGATCGGGGCCGTCGCGCCGGTGGGTCACCCGGAGCCACTTCGCACCATCGTCGACGTAACGCGCTCCCGCTACGACGAAGTGTGGGCTGCTGGTGGGCACCCGCACTACATGTTCCCGACCAGTTACGGCAACTTGCTTCGGATCACTGGTGGCGAGGCTGCCGAAGTCGGCGCCTGATCACATCGGCTCAGCTGGACCTGTCGCTTGGCCCGAAGGTCATGACATCTATGAGCTTAAGCCTGTTCCTCGACCAGTCGCCTTGCCTGCGGACCCGCGCTAGTGCAGCCGCCGTATGGGGCGAGACGTCGCTACCAGCCGCCATGAGTTGCGCGAGGGCGGCGACATCGCCCACCGCGAATTCGCGCCCAGTCTCGTCCTCGATGATCCACCACTCATTGCCGGGGTTCGCAGACGCCGCAACGGGTATTCCACAGGACATCGCCTGGAGCAGGGTCACTG
>CAMCSO010000004.1 GCA_945877545.1 Bifidobacterium breve
GTCCACTATGACGAACATTCCAGGGCTACTCGCAGGTGTATGCGTCCTGCTGCTGTCGGGATGTACTGCCGCCGTCGATCGTGAAGCGGCTCCCCTAGCCAGTTCGGATGCGCTCAAGACCAACTTGGGTTCCCGAATCTGCGTTGAGAACCGGTCGACGCTCCCCTTCATCGGCCGCTTCGAGGAGTTCGACTCGGCCGATCCAGATGGAGACATGCCACCCGGTGCAGTGATCTGCGCGGAAGGAACGCGTGTGGTTGGAGCCGACGTCGTCGGCAGTTTGGTCTTCTCGGACTGGAGCAGGGGCTACATCGTTCGACACGACTACAACGTAAGCAACCCGTGGCTGGGTAAGCCGTTCGTCACACTTTTTCAGGACAACACTAAGCAAAACCCCTATGAGAAAATTGTCATTGGCTTCAAGTGCGTGAGTGACAAGGGCCTAGCCGAGGGTGAGTCCCGTTCGTGGGACAACGGCATTCTCGCGTTCACCGTCAAACGTCTGCAAGACACCGACTGGAAGGAGTTCCGACTTGAACTCACCGACAGCGCGGATCCCGTGACGGGGTACTCTCCGTCTGCTCGGATGTGCTCACAAGGCAATTACCCGTCGTAAAGCCCGCTGATGGCACGCCATCAGCGTCGGTCGAGACGGATTCCGTCGATGAAGGCGCGCCGCCCGGAGGCCTTCCTTTCGGGGTGGACCTGACGAGTGGGCGTCAGGAGCATTTTTTGCTTCCCTTGAGCACGCAGACGTATCTGTGTCCGATCTCGGGCCCGCGGATTGCGGCACGCGACCTCGACTCACATCCCTCCCACCCTCAGCCCAACTGGACGTTTCAGACGGTGGGCGCTTTCGACCACCCCTACAATCAGTCTCGCTGGGAAACTGAGGGAAGGTGAAGGGGTCCGTGATGCAGGTGCCAAGTCCGGAACGAAAATCCTCCGTGAGGCCATCCGTGGTACTCCAAACTCATCGCCAAAAGGTTCGCGACATCGTTTCAGCCCACCGAGCCACCAATCCGAGAGTTTTCGGCGCTATTGCGCGAGGTGACGACACGAGCGAGAGTGATTTCGACCTCCTCATCGACCCGACCGCCGAGACGACGCTCCTCGATGTCGGTGCGATTCGGCACGAACTGCTTATCCTTCTCGGCGTGACCGTCGAAGTCCTCACGCCAAAAGCCCTCCCGACACGATTTCGGGATTCAGTGCTCGCCCAGGCAGTCCCTGTGTGATGCCCCCAAGCCTAGAGGATTACATCGAGCATATTCTCACTGCTATTGGGCGTATTTTCACTTACACACACGACGTGGATCGCGAGTTGTTCGCGACTGGTGGACTGATCCACGACGCTGTCATCCGCAATCTTGAGATCATCGGTGAAGCAAGCCATCGAATCGCTACCCGCTTCCCTGACTTCGCAGCGTCGCATCCTGAGATACCTCTTGGAGCAGCCCATCAGATGCGGAACATCGTCGCGCATGTCGACTTCAAGGTCGACCTCGACCTGGTGTGGCAGACCATCGTGACGGACCTCCCAAGCTTGGCGCGTGCGCTCGAGAACTCCAAATAGGTCTCCCCGCAGGTAAGCATGGTGTCCCGCGGCAGTCCGGGGAGACCGTCCGCGTTGTTCCGTAGCACTGGGAGGCGTTCATGATCCACGCAGGGGCACCATCGTCACCGGTCATTCTTCATGTGCCGCACTCATCGACGGCAATCCCCGCGGACGTACGACGAGGCATCCTGCTGGACGACGCCGCCCTCGATCTCGAACTCCTGCGCATGACGGATGCCTACACGGACACGATCGCAACTACGGCCGCTGCCGACGCAAAGACAACGCCATGGCGTTTCGTCAACGACCTCTCCCGCCTCGTCATCGACCCAGAGCGGTTCCCGGACGCCCGCGAGGAGATGCTGACCGCCGGGATGGGCGCCGTCTACACCCGCACCTCAGGCGCCGCGACGCTCCGCGCATCTGACGCCCTCGCAGAGGCAGGGCTCATCGCCCGCTACTTCACGCCCTACGCGACGGCCCTAGCCCACCTCGTCGACGATCGGCTCAACGCCTGCAGAGCAGCGACGATCATCGACGTCCACTCGTTCCCGAGCGTCGCCCTGCCATACGAGCTCCACTCGGATCTGGACCGGCCGGAGATCTGCATCGGCCGCGACGACACCCACACGCCGCAAATACTCGTCGACGCAGCGGTGGAGGCCTTCTGTGGATTCGGCACGGTCGGCATCAACGAGCCGTTCATCGGCACGTATGTACCGCTCTCCCACTACGGGACGGATCTGCGCGTGCGATCGATCATGCTCGAGGTGCGCCGTGACCTCTACATGGACGAGTCGAGCGGCGCGCCCAACGAGGGTGCCATGCGTGCGCTCGGCGCGGCACTCGCCCGCCTCATCGATTCCGCCGCCGAGTAGACGGCCAGCCACTGTCAGGGCTGGGGCGTACCTTCGGTTTAGGTCACGAGTGAACGACGCGAAGCCCCCTGGCTAGTCGTTCCGGCAACCGCGCGTCCCGTCGCACGGTGCCTCCCGGGGAAGACCGGCCCTGCCAATGGCTGGTAGGGAAGTAACGGGCCCACAAGGGCCGGAAACGAGTACGCCATGTCCGCAACAAGCACTCCTGAGACCGCGTCGCTGCTGCCGTGGCTTTCGGGCAGCGGTCCGCAGGACCTGCCTGCCACCCTGCAAGTCGAGCCTGAGCCCGGCGAGCCCGTGGAACTGTCGGGCTCTATCGCGAGGGGGTGGCTGCCTCGTCCGGCGGTGGACGTGGCGTCGTCGTGGCTGCGTCAGATCACCATGGTGCGATTCGGGCAGGCGCAGCTTCGTCTTCAGGCCAGGCTCGAGGAACCCGCCTTCGCGGGCGTCCAAGGCGATCAATACGGACAGCGACCCGAGATGCGGTGGCCCCTGTCCGGCGAACTCCTCATCATCGGCGCGGTACGCGGACCGACCGCGACCTTCGACCAGGAGGCCGAATGGAGCCGGGACGAACTGACCCGCCAACTCACGGCGTACGGGATGCAGGCACTCCCCGCGACCACGTTGGACAGGCGCCACGTGTGGACCGAGCCCTCGGTGATCGCACTGCCCGGCGCGCTGCAGGAGCGCCGCGATTCAGACTGGCAGGTGATGGCTCTGGACATCAGCAGGCGGCTCGGGATCCGCACCGTGGTGCGGGTCACGGAAGGCAGGTGGGAGGTGCTGACCCTCAGCGAGCCACCATCGCGACGATTCGACATCGCCGCGTCGGCCGCGTGTTCCCTCACTCGAGACGACGAGCATCGCTGCCCTATGCAGTTGGCACCTCAGGTCGGCGCATACTGCCGCATGAGCGGAGGTCCCTGGACCTCGGCGTCCATCGACGCGGCCGCCGGATGGCGCGACCAACGGAACCGACTCGTCACCACTGTCGGGTGCGACACTTGCGAAGGAACCCGCCACCAGTTCCAAGGCAAGATCCACAACAGCGGCGGACCGATCACCATCGTCAATAGCCCCACACCCACCAGATGGCTCACCCCAGACGGGCGCCGGATGGACACCGACGAAGGACATTAGCGAGATGCCGGAACGCCTAGTGAATACGCCCTCGGCCCGCATGAGTCAAAAACTCTGCAGGCCCATCCGCGATCGGCAAGCTGGAGTAGGTGACGCGCGAGGCCAGTCGTGGGCTTGTACTCACTGGGCTTGAACATGCGCCGCACACCATCTCCGTCCCTGCCCAAATCTGACCTCCTCGACTGGCCCGTCGCTCCGGTCCGATGAACTTCAGGCCGCCTGATTTGTCCGGTTTCAGCGTGCGATAGACGTGCATAGTGAGGGGCTTTGTGCGCGCATCAGAGGACCCGAACACCTAGTGGTTGTCGCCTTCAATTTGATTGGGCGCGTTAAAGTCCATAGCGCATAACTCCAAATAAAAGCGGGTGGCGAACGCCACTTTCGTAAGTACCACCTACCGGAAGGAACGTTCGCCAACATCGAGTACGCCCGTCTGACCTTGCAACTGCGCGAGGTCATCGAGAACATGCACGCCGATGGATACGTCCAGAGCGACATTGCTGCGGCGTTTGGGGTTGATCAGTCCACGGTCTCCCGAGAGCTGCGTCGCCGTCCCGAGGCCTACGCCGCCCGTCCGTGGCCTGCTCCGCGGCAATCAGCCGGGTGCGAGGCCTCGCCGTACACATCCACCCGATCCTGGAGAAGTCGCTGGGAGACAACGTGCACCAATAGTCCGTCCTTCACATGCTCGTCGAGTCTGGCCGGCCAGCCGGGCTGTGCCCGTTCGGTCGGAATCGGATCGACCGGGAGCTCTCCAAGCACGCGCCGCGCGTCCACGTCCGACTCGCGGCCGAGATCTGACACGCCTCGCAGCTCAGACCGTCACCGTTCACGTCCCCGGAACCGCCGCGGCAGCGGCGGGTGCGGCGGCTGCGGCCAGGGTCTTGCCCGGCATCACGAGCCAGACCCTGCCGCCGAGACCAGTGCAGATGAGTCGCCGAAGACGGCGAGAGGGTCCCTGATGCCTACCCTCTTGCCGAGGTCCTGACGTCCATGCCGGGAATCGGCGTCAGGATCGCAGCACGGTTCCTGGCCGAGTCCGGCGGCGGCGGCGGCGGCGCATTCCCCCACCGCCGCCTACTTGGCCGCGCATACCGGCCTCGCGCTCGTCATCAGGCGCTCGTGCAGCTTCATCCGAGCGGAGCACGTCAACCGCGGATGGAACAGGCCACTGAAGAACACCCTGTTCATGGCCGCATTCGAATCGCTGCCAGCCGAGGGTAAGAAGCACGACAGCGCACTCATCAACCTCGCCCGACGCAAGACCAACGTCATCTGCGCCATGGCCAGAAACCATAAGCGTTACACCCCCTCAGCCCGCGTCGCCGCTTGACGAACGACAAATGGACACCCCCTGAACCGAGGGGTCTGCAGTGATTGCGGGAATACGGCCAGCACTCTTACGCTACACAAAGCAGATGTACCGCTCTATTGGCGCACGACGTCATCGCGGAGTTCGCGTGAGGGCATGTGAACGCGATATTGCATAAACAACACAAGCGGTGAGGCATCATGAGGAACTGTAGATGAGACCGAGATTCACGTTGGCAGTGTTGATGACCGTCGGATTGGCGGTATCGGCATGTAGCGGTGAAGGAACAGCATCACCCAGTTCTTCAGTGACAGACTTGCCGGTCGAACGCCAAGCGGGAATCACGGGTGGAGGCGGAGGTGGTAACGCTCCTGACTCACCGGTTGCTGTGCAGAACGAGCTTGGCGCCTATTGGAGTGAGCAGGGCATCCCGATCACATGGAAGGTGAGCGAGGTCGACAACCACGACTGGGCCGGAAATCTCCGCCCCGATCACGCACCGCCGAATGGTTTCCAAGGTCTGAAACAGGATGCTTTCTCGGGGGCGTACCGCGTCCCACTTGAGTGGAATAGCAGTGGCTTCGAGATACGGTTTGTCTTGACTCCTATCGTCAGTGTTAATGGCCAGAGCATGGATCTTCAACCCATCACGTTCACTGGCTATGCGGTGTCCTCCAATGCCTGGTACATGGAAGTGGATGGAACCCGGATCCAGTGCAGCCAAGACAAGGCAAGCAGTTACCCGGTGTCAACATGGCACAAACTGCCGAACGGGAAATCTACGTGGATTTACTATGACTTCGTGTGCAGCCCCGGTCTGGCGACCGTGGTGATGCGCAGCTGGTAGAAACGTTGAGGATTCGCAACAAAACATTGCTGACAGCAGGAGCCACTGCGGCCGGGTTCATGCTGGGGCAGCCGGCGACCAGGGATCGCGACGTCCCGGTCGTACCGATCGATGACGGCTGAACCAGTAGTGCACCGCGCAGGAAATATTCGCTCCCCGCCAACCAGTTCTGCACGTTGCGGATCCGCCCCGCGTATCACTCCTCTCCCAGTTCGTCGACCATCAGTGCGCCATTCGTGTTGCGCAGATCCTAAAGTTCGATGGCGCGCGTAACGGTCACGACCTCGATGAGGCGTTCTATCGCCGACACAGCACCACTCGACCCAACCGGAAAACCTACGCTTCATTGACCTTGATCCAACCGCGTCTGATCCGATGAAGCTGCCGCTGCGTTCTGGCGGAAACGCGGCGTGGCGAAACCCCTTACGGCGTCACCCTTGGTGATGTAGCTGTCGGCAGATGTTCAAAAGAAGAATTGCGACCCGCAATGAGGCAGAGCTTCACGCGCTCTCCCTCATCCAGAATCGCGGGGTCTTGCTCACTGCATGCATCATCGGATGCCTTCCTGCTCTTCATGTACGTCCGCAAGGAACGGCGCCGGACCGTCATCTTCAGCGAGTTCTGACCCAACTTCGAACTCTTGCCGTCGCGGCTTAATGCGACGTGGGTGCGGTGCTTGACCTTCTCCTGCACAGCGAAGGTGCCTGGTGCCTATTGCGTGATCGCCGCGAAACAGCGGCATAGCCGATTCAGCATCTCTGGAAGTCTCCAGAAACACCGCCCCCGACTGACGTAAGAGCAATTGACCTCCTCACAAGTGTCATGACAACCCGGTCACGACCCTTCTGAATCAACCCAAATCCTGTGGCCGACAAATCCGAACGACGATCGACGGCGATGAGGTGGAGCGGCTCACACGCCTCGACCCTTGCCCAGTTGCACTCGTCGACTTCATTGAGGGACTGATCCTCCAGTGCGCCGCTTCTGCGGAGTCACCGCTAGCACCTCTTGGCATTCCGGCACTTGTCGACACGAAATCTGGACGAATCGTTCATGGGGGATTGCCAGATCGAATTGCTGGCCCACGGCGAGGGTGAGGCGAGCACTCTCGTGAGTATTCGCCGACCCATAGCCTGGGAAGGCAGGCCCTCGCCGCGCGCCGCCTTCGGACTCACCCTCATCCGTTTGCAGACCCGCTCGATCCCCATGGCGCCCTGGCGCAGGACCGACCTGTCCCGGATCGAGCCCGCGCCCGTGCACATCCCCCACCACTAGGCTCATCACCATCGCAACAGGTCATTTGCAGGCTGTCCAATGCCAATGTCTCGGACATTCAGTATCCAACCAAACCCGAAAGACCTTTCGGTCTGTTGTATCGGACCACCTCTCGGCTCGCACGGTGTAGCCGCCTACCTTGTATGTCCACGGCTCATTCACCATGAAGTTGTGACTTTCAGATTTTCCGTCCAATGTGGACGAGACGGCAAGTTGCGGATACCCGTACGAGCCATTGTGGCCTTCAATGGAGAGCACGTTCGTTCCGGTGCTGTCATAAAAGCGCAGCGCCAGGTATTTAGCGATAGTTTGGCCGCACGCGAGGCCAAGTTTGAACGGACCGCGGCCCCACTGTTCGTCGGTGCTGTAAGGAATTTCAACTGTCAGGTGTTCGTGTTCTTCATACAGGCTCTGAGAGACGCACACCGAAACGCCATCGATACCAATTAACGAGGCCTGTCGGTCTACTGCGGTAGGCGCAGCTGCGTCACCATGTGAGCCACAGGCAGAAAGCCCGAGCACTGCGATTGTGGTGACGGTGGCTAGGCGTGAGAAACGGCGACGGCTCATAAGGTCACCGTAAGTAGATCGACGGTCGATACGCAACGTCTCGGTGACCCCCGAAACAGGGGGCGGTCAATGGTGTCATTGAACACGACAGTCTCCGTTTCTGTTCCTCAGCAGTCAGCCGCGCGTTCACCCCACCGCCGGGCGCCCCACGCACCAAAGCAGCCACGGTATGCGGGTGGGACACACGCTCGTCAGGTCGAGTCGGGGTGCAAGCCGCCCTGCCCCAGCGAGAACGCATTGACGTCCAAGGGGATCCCGATGAAATACCGACTGAGCCGGTCGGCCATGGCCAGCCACGCTGCCCGCGACAGTGCTGCCACCCGGGTGTCGCGGGTGAGGAATGTCGAGTCGACTGACGCTGTCAGCCGCAGGTCCGCGAAGTAGTCCTGCAGCCCTCGGCCGGTCCACCGGGGCACCCACAGGGTGTGCCCGACACGGCCGGCACGGACCAGCTCGTGGTCGACGCCCGACTGGGCGTTGAGCGGGAACAGCGGGGCCACCAGCCGGTAGGGGTGGAGAGCGCCCTTCTCCTGCTCGGAGAACTCGCACGGCTGCGGCAGCAGAATCCCGTACCCCTGCCCTCTGACCAGGACATGGCTGCGCAGCTCGTCCAGACCGGGGAAGGGTGGACTGGCTGGCGGCGTCGAGCCGGCCAAGGCTGACCTGACTGCCTCGGGATGGCGCCAGAACGCACCGAAGCCACCGCGGAAGATGTCCCCCTGGAAGATCGGCCGCTCAGAGTCGAGCCGGGCGAAATAGCGCGACGCCTTGGGGTAGAACCGGTCAGTCACCGAGCAGGAGTTCGGATTCGGAGGTGTACACCGATGCCAGCTCGTCGCCGGTCATGTGCACGTCCCAGGTGTCCCGCAGGACGCCTCGATCCAGTTCCATGCCCGCATCCTGCGCCTCGCGCAGCAGATCAGCGGCCGCCCTCATCTGAGGAGCGAAATACCGCCGGTACACCTCACTGAAGCCGACACCGGTGAGCTGCTCCACCGTGGACGCGTCCTCGTACTCCGCTGGGAGAAGCGACACTCCCTTGGTCCGTGCAACGCGCCCCTTCGCCGTGTCCTCGACCGGCGTGTCCTCGACCGGCTTGGTCGGTGTTTTCACTCCCATGCGCGGACCTCCTTCGTCGTCTGCAACTGTTTCCTACAGTACCGGCGGACTCCCGGTCAGGCAAGCAACCGTTGCCTACCAGCACAGTAATGGTGAGAACGAACCGCCCACAAGCCACGAAAGCACCGCCAACCCCATCACAACACCATCGGGATCTGTCATCAGCCATCACACCCTGCCGCCGAACCCTCCACAGCCCGTCGAAAGGGCGACTCCCGCAACGAAGTTTTTCCCCACCGCGTCTCGCAGTTTGCGGATGCCCTTGAAGTCCGATCCTCGTATGCGTTCGTTGGTCTTGACCTCGAATGTGAGGACACGGGCGTCATCGTCCTCGATCACGATATCCAGCTCGTCGTCATCGCTCGTTCTCCATTGCCCAAGGATTGGAGGTTCGGGCAGCCAGGACGCCTGCTTGGTCAGCTCGCCCACGACGAACGTCTCGAGGATGCGCTCGAACTCCGTCAGCACAGTCGGGCTCAGACTCGCCAGCTTCTGCGGGTTGATACGCATGAGTCGGGCACCGAGACCCGCGTCGACAACATGGATTTTTGGCGTTGACGTGGCCCGCGCAAGTAGCTGTCAGCTGTCGGCCGGGTCGTGTTCAGTCCGGACATGGCATTCGGGACGTTCAGGAGTTGCGCCATCTGGCCCGCGAGGCGGTCCAGCAGGGAGCGGAGCACGGCCCGCTGCCGGACCTTCGCCAGCTCGCGCGCGTCTCGTTCCAGCGAATGACGGACGAAGTCGTCGAACCATCGGTTGCGCGAGTTTCCCTCCCTGCTACGGGGCAACATGTCGCGTCGAGCGGTGAGCACGGTTCAGTTTTTGTAATGAGCGAGGGGGGCTATCTTATAAATTCCAAGCCCTCGCTTTGATGGCCAAGGCAACAATGCGCGTCTGTCAACATGCGCGACCGAACAACATGGCAGCTTGTCGAGGCGGCGGAGATCATGGGGTCGGTGGCTTGATCATCCGATTGTGCCTGCTTGCCAAGTACTCCCGTGCCCGGTGCGCCGGGCGGATCGAAGTCGCCCTCGTCGGCCTAACGCATCTCGCTGAGGTAGTTCGAGCGTTCTTGAACACCATCGACGGCGGATAGCCCAGACGCACGAGCATCATCCTCAGTACCAGCCGGCCGGTGCTTTCATTGCCGTCAAGGAACGGAGAGGTCGTCTCGAAATCGACATGGAGCCGAGAAAGTCGTTCGGCGATTGGTTGTTGACTGGGTCTGCGAAGAGCGTTGGCTGCATCGAGCCAGTCACTGATGCAGCGAGCGGATCGCATGGATATTCACCAGGTCTCCCGACGTCCATTCACCGTGCTCCTTGAGTTCCTTGTCACCCACTTCCCGTCCCTCGACCAGATCCACCCCGAATCCCGACGAGTCCCTCGTCAGAGCACAACTCAGCGGGATTCGGGGTGGATCTGACTCAGGTGAGACCCGGGGGGATGAGGAGGGACAGGGAATCAGCGCTTCTCTGTTGATAGTTCGGTGAAGGAGTTCAGTCGCTGTCCGATAGATCGGATCCCTCCCGCCTACCGAAGTTATCCACAGTTCCAAATCGCTGCTGGCTCCGAGGTGGCCGACCGACGTACCGTCGGCGACAGCAGCACCGAGGGCATCGAACTCTCGTCCCGGTCGCTGCGTCCACGTCACGACAGCAGGGGGATTTGCCATGGTATTCGATGCGGAGCGCACACAGGTGCGTGCTGTCGCTGAGGAGCGCGTTCGCGAGCTCATCCGCTCGCAGGGTATCGATCCGTTGCGCGACCACGATGCCATCCGCGATGCGATCGACCGGGCTGTCGCTGATGCTGTCGGTGAGGCCCTCGCCTCCAGCGAGGCCCTGCGCATCGACCCCGTGCAGTTGGCTCTCGAGGTCCAGCACGCGGTGGCCGGGTTCGGCCCGCTGCAGAGATTCTTCGACGACCCGACCGTTGAGGAGGTCTGGATCAACGAGCCAGGCCGGGTCTTCGTCGCGAGGGCTGGCCGCAGCGAATTGACGACGGTGGTTCTTACTGACCGTGAGGTGCGCGATCTTGTCGAGCGGATGCTTCGGATCTCGGGTCGCCGCCTCGACACCAGCAGCCCATTTGTCGATGCGATGCTTCCTGACGGCAGTCGGCTGCACGTGGTGATCCCCGATATCACCCGCACCCACTGGTCGGTGAACGTGCGTCGATTCATCATGCGGCCCAAACACATTGATGATCTCGTGCCTGCCGGAATGGTGAGCGCCCAGGCCGCGGCGTTCCTTTCGGCCGCTGTGGTGAGCGGATTGAACATCGTGGTGGCGGGTGGCACCCAGGCGGGCAAGACAACCTTGCTCAGCGCGCTTCTGGGGTGCGTGCCGATGCACGAGCGGATCATCTCCTGCGAGGAGGTGTTCGAACTTCAGGTGGCCCACCCTGATTGGGTCGCGATGCAGACCCGCGATGCGAGCCTCGAAGGCACCGGTGAGATCCCGTTGCGCCGTCTCGTGCGCGAGGCGCTGCGCATGCGACCCACGAGACTTATCGTCGGTGAGGTCCGCCAGTCGGAGGCACTTGATCTCCTTATCGCGATGAACAGCGGGATGCCCGCGATGGCGACCCTGCACGCGAACAGTGCGCGCGAGGCGGTCACGAAACTCTGCACCCTGCCGCTACTCGCAGGGCAGAACATCCCTGGAGATTTCGTTGTGCCGACGGTTGCAGGGTGTGTCGATCTCGTTGTTCACACCGCCACCGGCAACGATGGCGGTCGGCGAATTCGTGAGATCTCGGCACTACCTGGCCGGGTCGAGTCGGGCGTGGTCGAGATGTCCGACATTTTCGCCGACCGCGGTGCCGGCCTTGAACGGGCTGGCGGATTCCCGCCGCATGCGGAGCGCTTCGTTCGGGCCGGATTCGATCTCGCTGACCTTCTCCATTGCGACGACCGACCCGCGATTCGCACTGGCAGGGCCGCCTGATGGGCGCGGTGCTCGGCCTCATCGCCGGACTCGGCGCAATGCTCATCCTGTTCGCTCTCACCGATCACACCCTGCCGGGAGCCTCCTCGGGCGGCGCGGTATCCCCGGTTTCAAGTGGCCGGCTTCGGCAGCTCATCGACCAGTCCGGGATCCCCCGCGCTACGGTGCCGAGCCTCCTCGGAGCGTGCGCTGCCGGAGCCGTGTTCGTCGCGGTTGCTGCACTCCTTGTCACCGCGGTACCCATGGCCGCCGTCATCGCGGGCGGGGTTGCGGGATACCTGCCGATCCTCCTGCTGCGGCGGCGTGCCGTCGCTCGTCAAAGGGCGCTCCGGTCAGCCTGGCCGGATGCCGTCGATGCACTCGTGTCCGCGGTCCGCGCGGGGATGTCACTCCCCGAGGCGGTCGGGCAACTCGGGCACCGAGGTCCGGACCCGCTCCGTCCATCGTTCCGCCTATTCGAGCGCGAGTACCGCGCGACGGGCTCATTCCTCGCATCACTTGATGTCCTGCAGGAGTCGCTCAGTGACCCGGTCGCTGATCGTGTCCTGGCCTCACTTCGTATTGCCCGCGAGGTGGGTGGCACCGATCTCGGCACGGTCCTGCGCACCCTCAGCGTGCTCCTTCGGGAGGACGCCAGAACCCGGGGAGAGATCGAATCACGACAGAGTTGGACGGTCAGTGCGGCGAAACTCGCTGTCGCAGCGCCCTGGATCACTTTGGCGCTGCTGTGCTCGCGGCCGGAGGCGGCGAAGGCGTATGCATCCCTCACCGGTGCCCTTGTTTTGCTTGTCGCTGCAGGCATGTCATTCACCGCGTACCGGGTCATGCTCCTCATCGGGCGGCTTCCAACCGAGCCGCGGCTGGCCGCATCATGACACCGCAGGCCATTGGGGCCCTGGTCGGATGCACCTTCGCCCTCGGCGCGCTCCTGGTAATTGCCCGCATGGGGGCGACGAGCCGGCCGACCCTGTTGAGCCGGATCGCTCCCTACGTTCCGTCATCTCCTGCGATTGCCCGAAGCCAGCGGCCCGCGGCCTCGTCACTCGCGACCCTCATCGCGCTTGCCCGTCCGAGCCGCGCGGGATCCTGGGATTCCTCACTTCGGGCTCGACTTCGGCGCGCCGGTCGGGGTGATGATCTCGACGGTTTCCGGGTTGAGCAGGTCTTGGCTGGGGTCACCGGGCTCGTCGGTGGCGGGCTACTCGGCGTCCTTGGGATTGCGCGGGGCGGCGCGGCAATTGCCATCATTGTTCTCCCGCTGTTCGGCGCGGGTGCGGCACTGCTGCTCGCTGACCGGCACCTCGCCCGCCAGGTCAAGGCCCGCCAGGTTCGCATGGGCGAGCAACTTCCCGTCGTCGCCGAACTCCTCGCTTTCGCGGTCGCGGCAGGGGAGTCGCCAGTAGGGGCGATTGAACGGGTGACCCGCACGGTAGCGGGGGATCTGTCGCAGGAGTTCGCGGCCGCAATGGGCGAGTTGCGTGCCGGCGCGCCGCTCGACGACGCACTGCGCGGGATCGCTGAGCGCACCGCTAGTCCTGCGGTCGAGCGGTTCGTTGACGGTCTCATCATGGCGATCGAGCGGGGCACGCCGATGGCCGAGGTCCTTCGAGCCCAGGCAGCCGATGCCAGGGCGGCCAGTCGCCGCGCGCTCATGGAATCTGCTGGCCGAAAGGACGTGGCCATGCTCATCCCGGTGGTCTTCCTCATCCTGCCGACCGTCGTCCTCATCGCCATGTTCCCCGGCTTCCAGAGCCTTCAACTCATCGTTCGCTAACACACCCAACAAAAAGGAGAAATCATGTCAATCACCACCCGTGCCTACACCCGGATCCTTGCGAGGCTCTCGACGCTCGGAGATGACCGAGGCGACGTACCGGGCTGGGTCCTCGTGTCCGTCATGACTGCTGGCCTCGTCACCGCAATCTGGCTGATTGCCGACGACCAGCTCACCTCGGTCCTCGACCGCGCCATCTCCTCGGTTTCGACACCGTGATCGCCCGCACCCGCGCCGACCGCTCGCCGCCCCTTCGGCGGCTTGCGTCGGAGCGCGGCAACGCAACCGTCGAGTTCGCTCTTGTCGCGCCACTCCTGCTGGCCGTCGGATTGGCCGTCCTTCAGATCGCTCTCGCGCTCCATGTTCGAGCGACGATCACAGCGGCCGCCGCAGAGGGTGCCCGCGCTGCGGCGCTGGCCGGCTCAGACTTGGGGGCCGGCGAGCGACGGACGAGGGCACTGCTGGCCGGCAACGTGGCCGGCGATCTCATTGAGGGCATCACCGTGTGGCGGGAGGTCCGTGATGGGGCCCTCGTCGTTGCCGTAGGGGTCGAGGCCAAACTTCCGCTGCTTGGTCTGCTCGGGCCGACGGTGATGCACGTCGATGGCCATGCGCTTGCCGAGCAGCCGTGAAGCCGGGTGCGTGGTCGCTTCGACGTGCGGCCTTGGCGGGAGATCGAGGCAGCGCGGTCACAGAGTTCCTCGTGATCGGGGTTCTCGTCCTCGTTCCACTCAGTTACATCGTCATGTCGGTGATGCGCGTTCAGGGCGCAGCGTTCGCAAGTTCCCAGGCAGCCCGCGAGGCCGGGCGGGCCTTCGTGACCTCCGAGTCGGTGACGCACGGCCGGCAGCGGGCTGAGGTGGCGGCGCGGCTGGCCTTCGCCGATCAGGGGTTCGAACTGCCAGCCTCAGCGCTTCGAATCTCATGCGGTAGTGCGGACTGCCTCGCACCCGGGGGCGTGGTGAGCATCGACCTCGACTGGGTGGTCGACCTCCCCTGGATCCCCTCGAGCCTTGCAGGGGGCCGGTCGTTCTCGGTGCCGATCCACGCGGTGCATGAGGTCCCCGTCGATGCATTCCGGGTTTCGTCGTGAGCGGCGCCCGGCGCGAGTCACTGCGCGACGAGCGCGGGAGCGTCCTCATCCTCGGTATCGGAATGATCGTTGTTGGGCTGCTCGCTGTGATGGTCTGCGTTGATGTGTCGGCGGCTTTCCTTCAACGCAGGGCCCTCATGTCGATCGGTGATTCCGCGGCGCTCGCGGGTGCCCAGTCGATCGACCTCGACAGCTATTACGCAAACGGCGCGTCGGTCGGCACCCGGCTGAGCCCCGCGTCGGTTTCAGCCGCGGTTCGCCGGCACGTGAGTCTGGCTCGCGGGACCTCTGAGCTGACGGTCGAGGGGATCACTACAGATGGGGTCACGGTGCGCGTCCAATTGAGCGAGCCGCTGGAACTCCCATTCCTCGGAGCGCTGCACTCCGAGCGGGTGCGGATTGAATCCTCAGCACGGCTGGACTACCGAACTGCACCGTGAGCGGGCCACGTACCCTTGTGAACCGTGACATCCACCGAGGTTCAAGACCGCATCGCTGCACTGACCACCGTTCTCGGGAGCATCGAGACGGTGCTTGACCTGCCGAAGATGCGCGAATCCATCGAGGATCTAGAAAGCCAGGCGTCGGTGCCAGACCTCTGGGACGACCAAGAGCACGCTCAACAGATCACTTCGAGACTGTCGTTCGTGCAGGGCGAGGTGCGCAAGTTCGAGGCGCTCGACCGGCGCCTTGGTGACCTGCCGATCCTTTTCGAGCTTGCGGAGGACGAGGGCGACGAAGCGGCGGTGACCGATGCCTTGAAGGAACTCGATGATCTCGCGCAGTCCATCGCCGAGCTTGAGGTTCGCACGCTCCTGTCGGGAGAGTACGACGCTCGCGAGGCGCTCATCACGATCCGCGCAGAGGCGGGCGGGGTCGATGCGGCCGACTGGGCGGAGATGCTCCTGCGCATGTACGCCCGCTACTGCGAGCGCCACCACTGGCCGATCGAGGTCTACGACACCTCGTACGCCGAAGAGGCCGGAATCAAGTCGGCGACCTTCGCGGTGAAGGCGCCCTACGCCTACGGAACCCTCTCAGTCGAGCAGGGCACCCACCGCCTGGTTCGGATCTCCCCCTTCGACAACCAAGGACGTCGCCAGACCTCGTTCGCCGGGGTTGAGGTCATCCCGGTTATCGCCCAGGCGGAGAGCGTCGCGATACCTGACGATGATCTGCGGGTCGATGTCTACCGCTCGAGTGGGCCAGGTGGCCAAGGGGTGAACACGACAGACTCCGCCGTGCGCCTCACCCACCTTCCGACCGGCATCGTCGTGTCCTGCCAGAACGAGCGCTCGCAACTGCAGAATCGGGCGACGGCCATGGTTGTGCTTCAGGCGAAGCTGCTCGAGCGACGACGGCAGGAGGAGCGGGCCACGCTCGACGCACTCAAGGCTGAGACCTCAGGTTCATGGGGCAACCAAATGCGGTCATATGTGCTGCATCCGTACCAAATGGTCAAGGACCTGCGCACAGAAACAGAGACGGGCAACACCTCAGGGGTGCTCGATGGCGAGATTGATGCGTTCATCGAGTCGGGCATTCGATGGCGTATGCAGCGAGGGGCGGCGTAGATAATTCCCGGCTCCGCTTAGAATCATGCTCGTGATCCTTTTCGACCGTGTGTCCAAGATTTATGCGAGCCAAAACCGGCCAGCACTTGACGCCGTCTCATTGGAGATTGAGAAGGGGGAGTTCATCTTCCTCGTCGGGCCGTCGGGTTCGGGCAAGTCGACCTTCCTACGCCTCGTGTTGCGCGAGGAGCGGCCGACAAGCGGCCAGGTGTGGGTGGCAGGCAAGGAGCTCAGCCGGCTCTCCAACTGGAAGATCCCGGGCCTTCGCCGACAGATCGGCACCGTGTTTCAGGACTTTCGCCTGCTTCCGAACAAGACTGTTGCAGAGAACGTCGCCTTCGCCCTTGAGGTGATCGGCAAGCCGAGGAGCCACATCAAACGAGTGGTGCCTGAGGTCCTTGAGGTCGTCGGCCTCGAAGGCAAGGAACTGCGCAGGCCCGATGAGCTCTCCGGAGGTGAGCAGCAGCGCGTGGCGATCGCTCGGGCGTTCGTGAACCGCCCGATGATCCTCATCGCCGACGAGCCGACCGGAAACCTCGACCCTGGGACGTCGGCCGACATCATGAAGCTGCTCGATCGCATCAATCAGCTTGGTACCACGGTCGTGATGTCGACCCACGACTCGAACATTGTTGACCAGATGCGCCGGCGAGTCATCGAGCTCGACGGAGGCCACCTAGTGCGCGACCAGTCGCGCGGTGTGTACGGGTACGCCCAGTAATGCGCGCCACATTCGTCGCCAGCGAGGTGAGCAGCGGCCTGCGCCGCAACCTCACCATGACCCTTGCGGTCATCATCACCGTCGCGGTCTCGCTCGGCCTATTCGGGGCGAGCCTTCTCGTACGGGCGCAGGTCACCACGATGAAGGACTTCTGGTACGACAAGGTTGAGGTCTCGATCTTCCTGTGCAGCAAGGGCAGCGATACTTCGTCGTGCAGTGGCGAGGCCGTCACGCAGGCCCAGCGTGCCCAGATCAAATCCGACCTAGAGTCGCTCCGGCCGCTCGTGGAGGAGATCTTCTACGAGTCGAAGGCCGAGGCGTTCAAGCGTTTTCAGGAGCAGTTCAAAAACTCCCCCATCGCCGACAACGTCACCGAGGGAGCATTGCCGGAGTCCTTCCGCGTGAAGCTCTCGGATCCCACGGCCTATGAGGTCGTCGCGTCGGCATTCGCCGGCAGGCCCGGCATTGAGCAGGTGAACGATCAGCGGCAGATTCTTGACAAGTTCTTCCGTCTCCTCGGCGGTCTGCAACTCATCGCACTCCTTATCGCACTATCGATGCTTGTCGTGACCGTGCTCCTTATTGTCAACACCATGCGGGTGGCGGCGTTCAGTCGTCGCCGCGAGACCAGCATCATGCGACTTGTCGGGGCCTCTAATTTCTACATCCAATTGCCATTCCTTCTGGAGGCTGCCTTCTCCGCGGGCGTCGGGGCGTTGCTGGCGATCGTCGGACTGGTGATCACCAAGGCGCTCGTCATCGATCAGATCCTTGCTCCGTCATTCCAATTCACCTCGTTCGTCGGGTGGGACGCCGTCATCACCATCGCTCCGATCATGTTCGTGACGGGCATCCTGCTCGCTGGCCTCGCCGCGTTCTTCACGCTTCGCAAGTACCTGCGCGTCTAGCCGTGGCGTCGCCCATCGGCAGGAAGCGGGTCGTCTCCACACCTCGCCCCCGCCCACTGTCGAGCCGTGGCCGCCGGGTGCTCTTGGTGATCTTGGCTCTTGTCGCGGTGCTCTACATCCTCGTCGTGACCTTCTACAACGCCGAGGGCTCGAATCGAGTGACCGGTGGGATCGGTCCGACGTCTGAGGCGGGTCTGCTCATTACGGTCGAGCCGATTGCGGTGAACCCTGTCACCGGCCAGGCGACCGTCGACCTGTCGATGGGCTGGCAGGGCGGGGACATGGTGGATGCGGATGGTCACCTGCGAGAGAACACGCGGGTGACCATCAATAGTTCGGTGGGCACGCAGGAGGCCAAATTCATCGCGGGCGACTCCCTCGGTCGCCTCGAGACGATCATGGGGGTCGACGGGGAGCAGTCGAACTATCCGTTTGACGTCCATACCGGGTCGCTCACCTTTACCGCGGATACCTATACGAAGTCGACCGACGGATCAATCCAGTCCACTGGGCCTCTTGCGATTGGGCTCCAGTCCACAGGCGGCGTGAGTGGATGGGACACGACGAGCGAGCTGGGCGATGGATTGAGTGAGTTCCAAGGGATGGACCTCACCTTCGATCGAGCGTTCTCGACGCAGGTTTTCGCGCTCGTGCTCCTATCGCTCGCGGTCATCCTGTCGTCGTTCGCGCTCGTTGTTGGAGTCCTTGCATTCACGAACCGGCGCAAGGCTGAAGTCGGGCTGATGTCGTGGACTGCTGCGCTTCTTTTCGCCCTCCCGCTCCTGCGGAACTACTTCCCGAACGGCCCGCCGGTCGGGGCGTCGATCGATATCTTCGTCTACCTCTGGGTGATCGTCATGGCGGTTATTGCGGCGACGCTGAACGTCATCGCGTGGATGAATCAGACCCGTGATTCCCTGAACGCCGCGGGCGCTCATGTGGAGGCATCTCACTCGAACGAGCAGAATCCGGAGTTGCATCATGGCGCGTGAGCAGGGGCGCACATTGATCGCCCAGAACAAGAAGGCCCGGCACGACTATTCGATTGAAGACGTCTTCGAGGCGGGCATTGTCCTCATGGGTACCGAGGTGAAGTCATTGCGCGCGGGCCGTGCGAGCCTCGTCGATGGCTTCGCCTCCATCGAGGATGGCGAGGTGTGGCTCAGAGGCGTCCATATTCCGGAGTACGCAATGGGAACCTGGACGAATCATGAGCCGCGTCGTCCGAGAAAGTTACTGCTCCGCAAGGAGGAGGTCCGGCGAATCGCAGGCAAGACCAAGGAGACGGGCCTGACGCTCGTGCCCCTCTCGCTCTACTTCAAGGACGGTTACGCGAAGGTCGAAATTGCGTTGGCCCGCGGACGCAAGAGCTACGACAAAAGGCAGGCGATTGCGGAGCGTGAGTCGAAGCGCGAGACGGACCGGGCTACCGGCCGCCGTTCAAAGGGGCACGAGTAGGCGCGCTGCCGCCGTCGTCATGTCGGGTCATCTAATTGCGCAGATGAAATCCGCACAGCATAGATCGGTTCGGGCGCATATAACAGAGTGCGCTCATTATATATTTGACGCATGTCCATCGCCGAGAGTCTTGTGCAGGCGCGCGATCGACTCCGGCTGACCCAGGCCGAGACAGCAGGGCTCCTCGGAACTCGACAGGCAAATGTGAGTGCCTATGAGCGGGGCCGATTGCAGGTCGGCCAAGGTATCCGAGACCGCATCGAGTCCTTCACCGAACTAGGCGCCCGGTCGTCCTATGCCGAAGGGTGGCCGGCAACGTTGGCAAGCACGGCTGCTGCATTGCGGGCAGATTTCTCGGTGCAGGCCGACGAGGTCAATATGCTCCGCCTCGTCATCCAGGCCGCCGACGACTTCGCTCGGCTGGGCGCGCCGTGCGATCGACGGTTCTTCCTCTCACGCCCTGGCGCAACGGGTTCAGCCCGGTGGGATGCGCTCCTTGGAGCGTTAGCCGTCGAGCTTTGCCGTCGGCACGGTCTCGAGAGCACCCCCGCATGGACGCGACAACCGGACAGGTACCTCGTCGAGACCTGGTGGGTGGGTGCCGCAGGTGAAGTGGAATCACTGAGAGCCCTCGCGCTCAGGGATAGTCCGCCGGCATTCCGTGCGCGCGGCGTGATGATGGGCCGCCAGATACTGGAGTCGACGTGACAGACATGCTCGATCGGGAGCGCATCGTCGCCTTGCTCGGCGAACTCGCGGGGCGACTTAATTCACGCGGGCTCGAAGCCGACCTCTACGTTGTCGGTGGCACGGCTATGGCATTGGCGTACGACCGGTTGCGTGTCACGAGGGACATCGATGCCGTGGGAGAGCCGATGGCGGCCATCGAAGCCGAAGCCCGGGAGATGGCCGCCATACATCGCGACCTGCCGGCCGACTGGCTCAGTGCTCGGGTGATGCCGTTGCTGCCGCGGTCGTTCGACGCGGATCGCATCGAGGCGCTCGCCTGGCCGGGCCTGACCGTGAATGTGGCATCGCCGCGCCGGCTCCTCGCGATGAAGGTGCGTGCCGGGCGCTATGACCGCGACTTGCAGGACATCTGGGTCCTGTGCCAAGTGCTCGAACTCGTCCGGCTTGAACAAGTCTGGGACATCGTCGACGAGGTCTGGGGTGCGGGGATGCTGCGCGAGGACGTGGCCCTCCTCGTCGGGGACTACCTGCGTGCCCGTGGGCTGTGCGACGAGCACTAGTGACTGACGTCGCGGCGAGTGGACCTGCGCACCGGGCCATTCAACTGGTTGTCAACTGGTTGGAACGGTATTGTCGGGTGATGGCCACTTCCAGCACCGTCGGCGCCTTTGAAGCCAAGACTTACCTCGCAGCACTCCTTGGTCGCGTCGAGGGAGGGGAGTCGATCACCATCACCAAGCATGGTCGTCCGGTTGCTCGTCTCGTGCCCGTGAATGACGTCCGGGTTAGCCGGGATTGGGGCGACTTCTGGGCCCGTGTCGATGAGCGCCGCAAAGCGTTGAGTGCGGGTGGTGTCGGATTTACTCAGGAGCAGATCAAGGATGAAATCACCCAGGGTCGGTTGTGAAGGCGTTCATCCTCGATGCGTCGCTCGCGATCGCCTGGTTCTTTCCCGATCCGCAGGACGAGCCAACCGCGATGGGAAAGCGCAGCCTTTTTGATGAGCAGGTCGCGCTGGTACCAACCATCTGGCGGGCTGAGATCGTCAACTTCGTTGCACGACAGCAGACAAAGGGTCGGATCAGCGCGGCTCAGGCAACTGAAATGCTCCACCAGATCGTGCAGCTCCCGATAGGTGTTGTTGAGGATCCCACGCCCGCTGAACTCCTCGCTTTGTCGACTCGCTTTCAACTGACGGCCTACGACGCCCTCTACCTGCACTCAGCGATGGTGTCGGGGGAGCCTTTGGCGACGCTGGATGCCGGCCTTGCTCGCGCTGCGGGTGCTGCAGGGGTCGAGCTCGTCTGAGGACCGCTGCGGTGAAAACGGCCGAGCGGCCGTGCAAGGAGGCGGCTGACGTGCGCCGACCCCTCGCGCGGCCGCTCGGAGGATCCATCATCGGCCTCAAGGCCGATTCAGGAACAGTGTTCTAGCCGAAGTAAGCCTTGGCCTTCGGGGAGTACAGCAGGATCAGGACGATGATGCCGAAGAGGATATGAACGATCCCACCGCTGAGGAATTGGAAGACGCCCACGATGATGTTGATTATGGTTACGATGGCCACGATCAGGCGCGAGCCGTTGTTGCCATCAAAGATGCCCTTGGCGACCGCGAGGTAGATGAGACCGATGACACCTGCGAGGAGCGCGGCGAGGATCGCCGTCGTGAACCCGTCACCGATGCCGAGCAGTGCGATGACTGCCGCGATAAGGGCCAAGATGCCGTCAATGATGAGGATGATGCCTACGAGCGTGACGCCGAACGGACGTGTACCGATGCCTGCCATGGTTCCTCCGAAGGAGACGATCCCGCGGCCCAATGCTGCAGGATGACGATTCGAGCCTAGAGGAATCCACCCCCCGTTTTGGAATATTTGCGCAAGCGGCGCAGCGCGCCGTAATTTTGGTCATTGCCGGAAGGGGCGTACCATCCTGAAGGTTAGCAATTGAAAACTCAACAGGGGGTGAACGGTTTCGACGGACAGATGGTTTGACCGGAGAAGCGTGTCGAGAATCAAGGTGATCTCGTTAAGAATCCTTGACAAAAAATAACTGCCAAAAATACGCAGTCTGCTGAGTCCTACGCCCTCGCGGCGTAGTACATAGATCAGCCGTCAGCCCAATGCGTCCCCGAATTGGGGTCTGACGTCGCTAGGGGACTCACCAAGCGCTCCGGTCACGGGAGCGGGCGGAAAGCTAAACAGTGACTGGGCCGCCCGGTGCAGTGCCGCACGAAGCACCGGGGCCGAGAAGCGATAGCGCGGCTACACACGTAGAAGAACGGAAGGATCCTGCACGGACCCGGGTTCGATTCCCGGCACCTCCACCAATGACCCCTCCTCTTCACAAGGCGTGAGAAGGAGGGGTTCACTTTCGCCTCACGCTGTTTTCAAGTCACTGTTGGATTCCAATACACGTCGCAACTCTGGCTTACGGGCGAAGTAGTCGCGGAGCAGGCAGAACGTGGCTTGCCATCTCACCCCCTGGTCCCATGACGTCCCCCAACGCTCCAAGCGAGGCGACGTTCACTGGAATCCGCCCGATTCCAGTGGGGAGCCATACAGCTGAAAAAAGCGAGCATGCTGATTGCCTCATGGGACTTCATGTCGGACAGTCGATCCGAACCCACCCTGACATCTGAATAAACGTGTTGTTGCCACCGATGGGTGTGCTGCTATATTCTGCGGAAGTTGTTCCTTCTACGTCGGGAAGTCCTCATGAGTAACTCCGAGCAGGCAGGCAAGGGCGGATTCTGGCGCCGTCACAAGGATGCCGAACCTGATGCGCCTAAAGAAGAGGCTTCTAACGTTGCGACGACCGTGCAGGGATCAGTGGACATTTCACCCGCGACTCTGAATGAGGTCGGGACAGGCAACACAAAGATCACTACTGCCGCGCCAACCGAAACTTCTCGTTCCGTAGCGGATGAGACAAAAGCAAAGGGTACAAAAATGGAGATCGACACGTTGAATGGCCGAATCAAGGAACTTGAGTTGCTGCTTGCTTCCGAGCGGCAGGCATTTGACAAGCAGCGGCAGGAGTTCCTGACACGTCCCAAACTTGAGGACCTCGGTCCGGAGGATCTTGCAACGGAGTCGTTGGGGGCCGTGTCAGAGATCATCAAGGCTGCGCGTGCTCAATCAACTGAGCTTAAGCGGGCTGCCAGCGAAGGACTCGCCCGCGCCGAGGAAGAGGCCGCAGCACTCCGTGCCAGCGCCGCCGCCGCTTCTGACGAAATGCGACGAGAGTCCGAGCGCCTTGCCAGTGAAGTGGCAAGTAAGGCGAAAGCGAAGCAAGAGAAGCTCATTTTGGACAGTCAGGTAGAGGCTCAACGGACGGTTGATAACGCCAAGGCGGCCGCGGAGAAATTACTGGTGGAGGCGCAAGCACAGCGCGATAGCATTATTGAAGAGGCACAGACTCGACTTGAAAGTGCGACGAACAGGTCAAGGAAGGCCGTTGAGAACGCGAACACCACCGCCCAGGCCACGTTGGACAGCGCCCGGGTCGGTGCAGCGCGTGCTCGTGAAGAGGCCCGAGTCACCGCGAACGAGACGCTCAAACAGTGCATGGCTTCCACGGACGCGCACTTCCAGTCACTCAAGGAGTTGAAGACTGAGTTGCAGTCAATGGAGGTGGCGTTCGTCAACTTCTCGACACCACTGGTGAACTCTCTCCAGTTGCTGAAGACCGATCTAGCCAAGATCTTCCAACAAGCGGACAACGCCTCCCTGGTCGCCGATCAGAGCCGTTCAGACTTGGGCCTGTCGTTGGAGCAGAGTGCTTCGGTGGTTACCGCCACAAATGTTGTCAACGTGGAGGTGCCATCCGCCGTTGTCGAGGCGGAGGCCGCTGTCCCCACCCCTGCAAAACAGCCTGCAGTCACACCCGCGGCTGGAAAAGTTAGCTAGCAGGAGAACGCGTGCGAATGCGAGCGTGGGATGAGTGCGGACTTCCGAGATAGATCGAAAGACGTCTGCGTAATGGCATAGGTACTAGGTGTTGGCTGGTGACTAGTTATGTCTGCCGGTGGATGTGATGTTCACCGGCTAACGTCGGGAGCGTTGTCCAAGGTTGAGCAGGAACAGGTCGCGGGGGATGTCTGTAGCGCATTGTGTGTCCTTGCGGGTGGTGGAGAGTTAGGGCCGGACTTCAAGGAGAGCGTGGGCTCCGGTCCGTGAGCGGCCCCTCCGCTGATCTTCTGCTGAAACTCGGACATTGTTACGTAACGTTTGGTTGCGAATGGCAAGGTTGTCCGCCTTGATTCGCAGTCTGGACCGCGCCGCAGGTGAAGGTGGGCAGGACCCCGGCGCCGTCCATCGTGACCCGGCCCAGGGTCGTGTTCGGTTGGAACAATGGCTCGTGAGTTGCCCGAGAGCAGGCAGGGTGCAAGGACCTCGAGATCGATAGCGGTACCTCTGCCTGTCGACATCAGGAGCAGGTCTCGTGAACCCGAGGCGTACCTCAAGACAACCCCGTTCTGCCATGGGTCACCGGCAGCGCCGTCGACAACCGGGGTGACGGCGATCGGGTTGGAGCGTCGCTGGGCCAATACACTGAGTCCTTGGTTCATGATGCGCGAGGGATGAAGCCTCGGGATATCGGTCTGAACGTCGTTGCCGACGCCGATCAAATCCGCGAGCGGCGCTATCTTCGTTACGCCCGACGAGTGCCCGCACTGCCCTAGCGAGCGCATGTAAATATAGCCGCGGGAGAGGCGCCGACCTGTCGAGGAGGCCAATGAAGACGGTTGCGGAGTGAGTGTGGCCAGGTCAAAAGCCACTCCCGTGGTGGTAACCGAGGTTGCCTGCTGCGTATGAGACTTTCCGGTGGTCGTGAAGCGCACGCACGAGCGACTGCAAGGAGTTCGTTAGCGAATGCGACCTGTCCTCTATCGGACAGGAACTCCACCCAAGGGAAGGGCTTCCTGAGGCGTTCTGATAGCGGAAGTTCGCGCCCTTCGAGACTGACGGAGATGAGGTCAGTGGCAATGGCCATTGCTCGCAGGCGTCGTTCCGCATCGCTAGCCAGCGTGAGAACGAAACGTTCGCCGCCACGGCGAGTGATGTCAACTGGCCCCCGTTCGGCCGCGGCGAAGACTGCACTTGGGTTCCGTGACAAGTCTGAGGACTTGGCTAGGCGGCCTTGAACTTGAGTCCCCCTTCGTGACGTCGAGAATGCTCCGCGGAAGTACGCGATGTGGAACATGATCTGCGGCGTGACGAGATCATGGGAATCGTCTCACTCGTTGGCCCACCCCTCTAATAGGCTGAGCCCACTAGTGCGTTGTGACCGACAGGAGACCTCGTCACCGTGAGCTTCACTCGAATCTTGGCAGGTCTCCTGTCGACACTTGTACTATCGGCCTTATCGACGTCGACCGCTGTGGCCGTCGCGCCGCAGGCTCCCGCCCCCCGCTACGCCTATGACTTGGGGATCGCCCCGCGCCTGCAGTGGAATTCGAACTACGGGTATTGCGGCGAGACGAGTTTCATCAGTGCTGGTATGTATTTTGGCCAGTACACGTCGCAGTGGACAGCCCGTAATGCTGCTTCTCCGGGTGTTCCGCAGACCGAGGAGGAGAGTCAACTTCTCCTCGGGGTGAACGACGTCGATGCGGCTGAGGCGATGCGACTGCAAGCAGTCGAGTTCGACAGTGAATCCCAGCAGTCGACCCGGCAGTACCTCACCTGGGTGAAGTCGATGGTGGTTCGGGGGTTCCCGGTGATCATCGGGGTTTTCCTCAACATGGATGATGACTCATCTGATGGCCAGTCGGAGTATGACCACATCGTCCCGGTGCTCGGAGTCGGGTCGCAGGCGCCCCTGTTGGCGGCGAATCGCACCTACCGCGCCACCGATGTCATCTCGTTCAGCGATAACGCACTTCTTGATGGGAACACCTCGCCCAACGCAGCAGTGTTCCGCTACCGGTTCGGCCCCTTTCAGAAGAGCAGGTCGCAGGCCAACGACCCTGACGGCGAAACATACGCCCTGCGCAATCGGCCGATGAATTATGCAACTGCCGTGACCGGTGTCATGGATCCAGACAGGGTGACCATTCCGATCCGATTGACCTCGAATGCGAATGGGGAGGGAATGCAAGAGGAGGAGTTACTGGTGGCTGCGCCAGCCCCCCGGCCGATCGATCTCACCGCCACCGTGACGATTCCTGACCCAAGCGTTGGGTACACCGTGTACCTCTATGACGACTTTACGAAGGTGCCGATCCGAAACTTCAACTCATCGGCTTCAAACGCCATTTCGTCGTGGTCGATCGCGCCGGGTTCGGGTCGGTCGTGGTCGAAGACCATCAGCATCATGTCAGATCAGACCCGGGTGTTTCGAGCGGTCCCAAGTTCAGCGCCGTGACGTAAACGCCGATCGACCGGGCGCCAGCGTGGATACGCATCACGATCGGCGGGCCCCGTTCTTCTCTCGATCGAATTCCTCGGACCGCTCACCGTCGCGACGATCCATAGCGGTTCGCGCCGCGCGGCCAAGTGGCCGGCCCTCGCTGTCGTGGGGGTGGTGCTCCTGACGGTGCCGTGGGAGGGAACCCCGAGCCTTCTCGGCATCGGCTTTGCGGTCCTCCCGCGCATCCGGTGGACCCTCGAACTGTGTGCACTCAGGCGACTGACACGAAAGACACATTCGGGACGCTCATGGCACTGGAGCCTGCTCTGAATCTGGCAATCGGCATCCTGGTGCTGATCCAAATCGCCGCCCGCGCACGGGCAGGATGAGTTCGGCGAGTCCTCGTAGCCATCGCACAAGAATCGAAGCCACGTCAACGACAATCCCCTATTGTCACGCCGAGGTTCGCTATGGTTCTGGAGGCTATCACCTACTTGGAGGAAATCATGTCCGTTGTGGAATCCGCACCTACCGGCAACCAATCATTCAGCGTCGGAGGCGCCATCGGTTTTGGGTGGCGCAAGACTTGGACCAACTTCTGGCGACTGCTCCTCGTCGTGATCGTGTTCGGCATCATCAATGCCGTGCTGAGCGCAATCGGCGGTGCCGGATCGGCGTCCAGCATCGACGTGTCCAACGTCGACCTGTCTAACCCGGACACGATTACCGTCGATCAGATCTTGCAGACCGGTAATGCGGGACTCTCGTTCGCCGGGAGCGTCGTGCAGTGGTTGGCGAGCCTCTTCCTCGCGCTCGGCGTCATCCGCATTGCCCTCGCGGTCACGCAAGGTGAGAAGGTCGAACTGGGCCGGGTGTTCAGTTTCGCAGGATACGGCCGATACATCATCAACTCGGTCTTCGTCGGGATCATTGTCGTCGTAGGGATCCTCGTCGGCTTCGTTCCGGGACTCCTCATCGCATATTCGACCGACGCCATCGTCTGGGCTGTGGTCGGCTCGGTCGTCGGGATTCTCTTGGCCATCACCTTGACGCTCGCATTTACGTTCTTCGGATACCTCATCCTTGACCGCGATGCCCGCGGGCTTTCAAGCCTCGGTGCATCGTGGAAGCTCGTCATGCCGCACTTTGGCGGTCTCCTGGGGCTCTACATCCTCATCGTGATCATCGATTTTGGACTCATCATTGCTGCCATTTTACTTGGCACCCTGATGCTTGTCGTCGGCCTGCTCGTCACCCTGCCGGTGGCGGGAGTGGTGGTCTTCGGTATTTCGGCCCTCTCAGTCGCTTACGCATACAGGACGATTTCTGGGGAGCCGGTCGCCTCCTGACCTCAGGATTCATCGCTCAAGGGGTCGCTCGCGCCAACGGTGCGAGCGACCCCAACGACCTTGAAAGTCGGCATGCCGTAGCAGATGGCCTCGGCTGCCGCTGGAAGTGTTGACTGAATGACCGTGCGTACCGCCTCAAGTGCTTGGCGCTGCTCCGGACCGAAACGCGCGAGGTGATCGTCGATCGGATTCACCGACAAGTCGTGGGCTTCCAGACTAATTGAACGTGTTGAGGGTCAGGCCCTCGGTAACCTGCGCCACCTCGTCGTATGTGAGGCCCTTGGTCGCCATGCGAACCGTGGAGACGGTAGCGCCGGGCCCGGCGGGACGCATCTGGACCATGCCGCGCTTGGGGACACTCGACTTCGGGCAGGTCGCTTTTCCGCAGCGGGCGTAGATGTCGAATTTGAACCCGTGGGCCGTCACCATCCCCACCTTCCCATACCCCGCCATGGTCGTCTTGACGCAGGCAACACCATTGGGCTGCTCGACGACGTAGAAGATTTTGCGAGCCTTCGGGGAGGCGTATCGAACTCGAATGGCCGAGCCCTTCTTGCCCTTGCACCGAGTCACGTCGATTCCGAGTTCGGGGTCACGGGTCAGGCCCAGAGTGCGACGAGGCTCCCACGGCGTCTGGCTCCCGCCGAGGGCTGCGCTCACTGCGCCCCACGTGTCGTATGACTTGGCACTGGCTGGAGTGGCCGGAGCGAAGAGGACGCCACTGATCACAGCCGTGGCAACTATCGCGATGATCCTGTGCATAGTTTGAGGGTATGCCGGATTTGGACCTATCGGACGGCCCAGGCGTCGGACACGCCGAATTCATGCGAGCACCTCAGACCAAGGGCTCATTCGGAGACGGATGATGCTCATGGTCGATGACGAGGTGCATCGGCACACTCGCCCGCATAGGTTGTCGCAGAACTCAGGGCTTGGGCTGAAGTCCCTCGGCGATGATGGCTTGGAGCCCCAACTCGTCGACCGTGCGGCCCGTCGAGGTTGAGGCGAGCTCAAGGGCCTTCTTGCGGGCGGTTTCCTGCTTGGCCGGGGGCAGGTGGGGTATCTCAGCGAGGCTGCGGTAGAGCTCCCAGGCGAGTTCCCGCTGCCGTAGTGCTGTGTTGATCCGCTCCATCTGGGTGTCGGTCGCCGGGAGTTGCCACGTCTGGCTCATGGCATCGGGGAGCACATAGCGGTAGTCGTGGCCGCCCTCGGCAAAAATGCCCGGGGTCGGCGTGAGCGCGTTGAGCATGTCGAGGAAGGTCATCATGAAGGTCGTAACCGGCATCCAGTGCGTGCCCTTCGGTGCGCCGATCGGCCTCGTCGCGTTTGGTCCGAGCCAGTCAGGACGGCGCCAGACCACCTGAGACCCGAACTTCGGAATCGGATCATCGCCGTTTTGGAGGAGCAGATACCGCACCTTCGCGCGCTCTGCCGCGGGGAGTCCGCGCCAGTCGGCGATGGTCCGGGGCAGGTAGGCAGCGGCCGGACCCACCGACGGGGTCTCGGTGATCGTGCGATTGCCCCAGATCTGGCGGCGCCACACGGTGGCGGCCGGGGTGCCGATCCACAGGGCTGCGTGAATGCCAGTGCCCTCGAGGCCCAAGGTGCCGGCGCCCTTGAACATCTCCTCGCTCACCTGTGATCCCAGGCTCTCGCCGAATAGGTAGAACTTCGGCCGCTTGGCCTTGGGCATCGCCATCAGTCGCTGAACCACGCCGCTGACGACCATGGCGGTCTGGGCACTGCCGGTCGGCACCTTGGTGAGGGACAGGGCCGAGGGCAGGACCGAGTATTGAATGGCGGCGGATGCGCAGTCACCCATGGTGAGGTATTCGAAAGTCTCGGTGGCGACGTAGTTGACGTATCCGGAGCCGGTTGGTGAAAAAATCGCGAAGGCCTTGCGCTCAAGTGCCTTTGTGCGATCTATCTCGGCGAGGAGCACCCGAGCCCGCTCCTCGTCGTTGGGGGCGACCTCGAGGGAGGCGTAGACGCGGATGGGCTGCTTGGCCGAATCGACGCCCATGACGGCCGCAATGGACTCAGGTGGAAGCGCCATGCTCAGCCAGCGCGCTCCCTCACGGGTCTGCTTCAGCCAGTCGATTCCTGAGGCAGGGGAGCCGGTGACCTCCGGGGTCGTGGGCGCGGTGATGAGCGCAGCATCAAGGGAACCACCTCCCTTGCTCAGAAGGGTCGAAGCTTTTGCGACGGCGAACCACCCGACGCCCAGGGTGATGCCTGCGCTGGTGATGCGGCCGATCATCCGATGGTCCTGCGGCTCTCCACCGATGAGGGCGGTCGCGGCGCGGCTCGAGACGCTTGTCAGGGCGGATTCCGCGCGCGCGAGCCCGTAAGTTGCGAGACCCACGACCGCCCCGATCCCCACGGACTTCGCGGGGGACACCTCGCGCACGGCATCCTCAAAAAAGTACTGGGATCCTTTGAGTGTCGCGCCCGCCACGCCCGCGTCTACGAGGGAGCCGGGCGCACTCTTCCATGGCCGAGCGCTCGCCCAGGCCGCCGCACCGATGGCCGCGGCGATGCCAAGCACGATTCCGGTATCGCGGCGGCCAGGCTTGCCGGGGGCGGCGAGCGCGGCTACGTTCGCCGCTACGGTCGCGAGGGCCGTGTGAGCGGCGAGGCGACCGACGGCGCGATGGGAGGACTCATGCTCGCGCCAGGCAAGGGCAACGCTGGCCCCCCCAGCGGCCGACCCCACCGCCCCGGCGACGAGCAGACGTGCGATGACCGACGGAGACTCGGACCGGGAGACGCGGGACGCCACGGCGGTCAGGGCGGAACTGCCCGCACTCAGCACTCCGTAGGCGGCTGCTGCCGTCGTTCCGGTGACGATGGCCTGATCGACGGAACCACGGGTAAGAAGATTCGGCTGATATGAACGGCCGACCGCGAAAGCCGAACCGAACAGTCCTGCGCGAGATGAATGGTCCATCGTGGCTCCCTCGGAACAACGTCCTGATGACAGTGTGATCAGGATAGGGGCAACGCCGCGTGAGCGGTCGGGCACAATGCTGCTATGGGCCGCCAGTTCCGTCGTGCATCGTGGGTTACCTCGTGGGCGGGGGATCGTTCCGTGCAGGCCGGGGTCGCTGGCGCCTCGTGGTCGATCGCCGGAACGCTCGCCCGCGGACTGCTGCCACGCTCGCCTTTGCAGCAGGCGGTCGCCACCGGCGTGGTCGCAACGGTCCACTACCAACTGACCGCCACCACATGGTCGGCACTTGAGGCTCTGGCCTCGAAGCCCGGCTCGCGTCCGACCCTTCGCGCGAGCATGCTTGTTGCAGTAGCGGCGATCGCAGGCGGTGTTGCGACGTCGGCTGCGACTGCGCGGGCGGCGAATCGGTCGCTGCCTGCCGCTGTAGCGGGCACTGCCGGGCGGTTCGTTGCCTTCGCGGGGCTGGCGGGTGGAGCAGCGGCAGGCTGGGAGGATCTCCTGCAGCGGCGACTTGGCCTTCGACCTGGACTCGACACCACCCTTGTCCCGGCCGTTGCCACAGGTGCAGCGGTCGTGGGCTTCAGCGTTGCCTTCGGAGCCCGTCGAGCGCACCGTTATGGGCTCGTCGAGCCGCAGCGGCATGCGATCCGATCGGCCGATGCCACCACCATGATCAAGGCGGGCGGGCTCGGAGTGGCCTCAGCCGTGGGGCTGAGCGCACTTATGGTGGGTGAGCAGTTGGCGGCTCGGGGCCTCGAGCACCTCGGTGCCAGGGCGCTTGGTCGCGACACAGGAGCCCTCGGCTCCCTCCTGGCCCACGGCACCGTACTCGGCGCCATGGGCGCGGCCAGTGTGCTCGGACTTAAGCGGATCACCTCGGTGGTTGAGCGCCGTGATGACATCGTCGAACCCGCGTATCCGATGCCCCCGACCTCACCCTGTGTGTCAGCTGGCCCACGCAGCGCCATGCCCTTTGCGTCGATGGGCAAGGAGGGTCGTCGATTCGTCCTCATGGCACTCACCGCTCACGAGATCACGGCGGTGACCGATGAGCCCGCGATGGATCCGGTGCGGGTGGTCGGGGGCTATGAGTGCACATCTGATGTCGCCGAGCGAGCCCGACTGACCGTCCAAGACATGGTCGATTGCGGGGCATTCGAGCGAGGCATCATCTGCATCGGTGTACCCACGGGCGTCGGCTACTTCAACTACACGGTTGCGGAGGCCCTCGAGTACCTCACGGGGGGTGACTGCGCGACCGTCGTGCCCCAGTACGCGCTCGTCCCGTCGGCCCTCGCACTTCGCCGCACCCGAGATGGCGAGGAGCTCACCAGGCTGGTGCTTGAGGGCATCAGGGGCCGCATCGAGGGGCTGTCACCCCAGTCGCGTCCCCGAGTATTCATCGTCGGAGAGAGCCTTGGAGCCAATGTTGCCCTGGATATCGCGATGGTTCCTGGCGGGGTTTCCGGAATGCCCGTCTTGGCAGAACTCGGGGTTACCGGAGGGCTCTACCTCGGTGTTCCGTTTCGTACCGAACTGTGGAATATCTGGCGCGCGAACCCCGAGGCCGTCGACCCCGCAGGGGTTCTCGTTTTGGCGAGCGACCCGGATCTCGTGCCGGCTCTGCCCGCCCGGCAGGAGTGCCACCTCATGGTCGTCCACGACGATGATCCAGTGAGCAAGTTCGGTTTCCGCATGGTCGTGCAGCCGCCGTGGTGGATGGGCGAGGCGGCCACCCGGCCGCCCCTTGTCCCGCGCGAGGCCAAGTTCCGTCCAATCACGTCATTTATTCTCGCGACGATCGACCTGCTCAACGGAATGAACTCGCGCCCAGGAACATTCGAAAGGGTCGGTCACGACTACCGGATTGATGCCCGGCTCGGTATCGAGCGGGCATTCGGGCTCTCCTCGACCCCGGCGCAGGCTGAGGCCATCGAGTCAGCGCTTCGCAGGCGAGAGCAGCAATGGGCGACCCGGCGCATGGTTGCACGCAAGCTCGATCGGGCCCGCAGGTCCATTGAGCGGACGATGGCGGAGTGGGGAACGACCGTCGCCGATGTCGATCCCACGGTCGAATCTGCCCTCGGTCCGCTGTCGCGGTTCGGGCAGATCACCGGGCCGCCGGGATCATGACGTACCGTGGCCGCATGGAAGCAGCGAGTCACCGGCCGATGAAGGTATCCAGAAGGCTTCGGCGGGTGATCTCCCTCGCAATCTCTTTTGCCATCGCGGGCACGGCTCTTGTCATCCCGACGAACGTGGCTCGGGCTGCCGATTCGCCGGCCGGTCTTGAGGCCTACTACGGGCAGGTCCTCGACTGGTCGAGTTGCGCCAATGGCCTGACGTGCGCGTGGCTCACCGTTCCCCTCGACTATGCGGTGCCAGCCGGCACGACGATCCGGCTGCGGGTGAGCAAGGCGAAGATCACCGGACTTGAAGAGGGCCGTCAGGGATCCCTTGTCGTCAATCCGGGCGGGCCTGGCGCGCCGGCCGTCGATTTCGCGAAGTCCGTTGCAGATGGCATTGCGCCGAATGTGGCGAAGGTTTTCGACATCGTCGGGTTCGATCCCCGTGGGGTCGGCGAGTCGGTGCCGATTGTCTGCCTGACCGGCCCGCAGACGACCACCTGGCTTCAGACGGATCAGTCGCCAGACACCCCCGCCGAGGTGCGTCGGCTCATGCGCCTGTCGGCAGGACTGGCGCAGGGCTGCCTCACGGAATCGCCACTTATGGCGAGGCATGTCGGCTCGGAGAACACGATCCGCGACATGGACATCCTGCGTCAGGCGCTGGGCGATACCAAGCTGAATTTCCTTGGATTCTCGTACGGCACCTATCTCGGCACCCTGTACGCGGAGGCGTTCCCCGACCGGGTTGGACGATTCGTCCTCGATGGTGCGCTGGATCCCAGCCTGGACCTCATGGAGATCTCGAAGGGGCAATCGGCGGGATTTCAGGTGGCGATGAAGCGCTTCGCCGAGAATTGCACCCGGCACAAGGACTGCCCGTACCGGGGCGGTGCTGCCAACGTCCTCACTGGAATCAATCGGCTCCTCGAGCAACTTGACCGCTCGCCCCTGAAGGCGTCAAAGGGCCGATCACTCCTCCAGGCGGAGGCCGTGACCGCGTTGTTCACCTCCATGTACTCGGAGACGATGTGGCCATCCCTGCGATACGCGCTCCGAGAGGCATCCGAGGGCAACGGCACCGCACTGCTCGACCTCGCGGACTACGCGAATGATCGCACCGGACCCAACTCCTACGACGGCAATCTGACATCGGCGTTTATCTCCATCTCCTGCTGGGATACCCCGGCCCCTCCCGGGGCAGCGGGCCTAGGGTTGGCGGCCGTGAATTGGGCGACGGGGGCCGGAGTCCCGTTGATGGCCAAGACGATGTCATGGGGCAATGCTCCGTGCTCGAAGTGGTTTGGCCGCACGACCCGAGTGCCAGCCCCGGCATCGAGCACCACCACCGCTCCCATTCTCATCGTCGGCACCACCTATGACCCTGCCACCCCGTACTCGTGGTCGGTGGCGCTCAATCGGCAACTGCCGACCTCCACACTGCTCACCTATCAAGGCGATGGCCACACGGCCTACGGAGGTGGGTCGGCGTGCATCTCACGCCTCGTCGATGCCTACCTAATCAAGGGCACTCCACCCGCCGCTCGCACCATCTGCCGCTAGCGAAGAAACTGAGATCGAGCCTCATCACCATCGCGGTGGCTTCCTTCACCTAGAAGCGACACCGGCCGCGGCCACATAGGGTCATGCCATGGAACCCCTGCGCATCGGCGTGCTCGGAGCCGCCCGGATCAGTGAGCACGCAATCGCTTTACCGGCCGAGCTGACCGGCACCCGTCTCGTCGCGGTCGCGGCGCGCGACTCGGCTCGCGCTCAATCCTTCGCCCGGCAGCACGGCGTGGAGCGGGTGGTCGACTCATACGAGGCGCTCGTCGAGGATCCGGAGGTCGAGGCGATCTACAATCCGCTCGCCAATGGACTTCACGGGCCGTGGAACCTCCGGGCCATCGCCGCCGGCAAGCACGTGCTGACCGAGAAGCCCTTTGCGAGCAATGTGGCCGAGGCCATCGCGGTCCGCGACGCTGCCGCTGCGGCTGGGGTGCGGGTGATGGAGGCCTTCCATTACCGCTACCACCCGGTGATGCTGCGGATGATGGAGATGACGTCGGGGGGCGAACTCGGAACCATCGTGCGTGTTGAGGCCAACATGGAGATTCCGGCGCCGCCACTCGAGGATCCACGGTGGTCTTTCGAGCTCGCGGGCGGCGCCATGATGGACCTTGGCTGCTACAGCGTTCATGCGTGTCGCACCCTCGGCGCGTTCCTCGGCGGGGATCCCGTGCTTGTGTCGGCCAGGGGTCGCGAGCACCCGGGGGCTCCGGGGGTCGACGAGTGGATCGAGGCTGACCTTGGGTTCCCGTCGGGTGCGACTGGGGCGGCGAACTGCAGCATGGCTGCGGATGCAGTTCGCTTCAGCCTTCGGGTGATCGGCACGTTGGGTGAGGCGAGGGCGCACAACCTGCTCGCCCCGCCGGACGACGACCGCATCACCGTGGCCATCGGCGGCGACGAGCGCGTCGAAAGGCTGGGCACTCGGACCTCCTACACCTATCAACTTGAGGTGTTCACCCAGTGGGTGCGCAAGGGAGGATCCATTCCCACCGACGCTGACGACGCGGTTGAGAACATGCGCATGATCGATGCCGTCTACGAGATGAGCGGTATGGGGCTTCGTCGCACCTTTGGATCCGCATCCTGACAAGGGTGACCGGCTACCTGATCGTGCGGAAGTAGCGAAGATCGGTGACCTCCCGGCCTTGGTCGAGTGCGGTCTGCTCGTAGCGCGTGACCGGGCGATCCGAAGTCCGGTCGACCGCACCGCCCTCCCACATGGGGTGTTTGTTGAGCACGTCGATCATCTGGTCGGCGTAGTGAGCCCAGTCAGTGGCGAGATCCCAGGTTCCACTCGTCACCGTTCGGCTGCCGATGAGGCTCGCGTGCTCGGCGGTGACGAGTCTGCGCTTGTGGTGTCGCACCTTTGGCCACGGATCGGGGAAGTAGGTTCGGATCCCGGCGAGTGATCCCTGCGGGATCATCGTTCGCAGGACCTCGAGGGCATCGGCTTCCATGACCCGTACGTTCGTGAGCCCGATGGTGCGAACCCGGTGCAGGAGATCGCCGATGCCGGGGGTGTGGACGTCGACGGCGAGCAAGCCGAGATGTGGCTGCCGGCCAGCCATCATTGCGGTAGCGGCGCCTGTGCCGAATCCGATCTCCAGGATGACCGGTAGACCGGGCCATTCGTCTTTGAGTGAAAACGCTGTGCGCCCGAGTTCGATGAGCAGGCCGTCACCGACATCGAGGGCCGCCGCCTGACGTGGGGTGACACGCCCTCGTCGCGGCTTGTAGGTACGTATCGACATGTCGGCGACGCTAGCCCACCTGCTGATGGCGGCTCAGCAGTTGACCTGCAGGCTCATCGGCGAATTGACCCGGTAACGACGGTCAGCCTCGATCCGCCACACCGATTGGCGACCCCGGACGCTGAACAACCAATCAGGGGTGCTCGACGGCTCGGCGACGAAGCAGGTGTCCTCGTCGATTCCGATGATCTGCGCCCCCTCGGTGACGAGGGGTCTCATCGCGAAATCGGGCATCCACTTCGTGTAGCGATCGAAGTGGGGCAGGACTCTGATCCCCGGGACGACACCGAGTCCGTTTACTCCACCGTTTCGGGGGTGCCGAAAGTCGGGCACATAGCCGGCGAGTGCCATTGCACCGGCGCTACAGCCGGCGAGCGATGCGCCCGCCCGCCACTCACGCTCGATGGCTGACCACACCTTCGTCCCGGCGAGAGTCCGGGCCAGGTAGCTTGGATTACCGCCAGAGAGGTAGATGAGGCCGGCGCCCTTGATCTTGTCGACCCATGCGGGGTCATCGGCATCGGCTCGCTTTCGAACATCGATGATGACCTGTTCTGCGCCGAGTCGGGTGGCTGACGTCGCTCCGAGGTCGTGCCAGCGCTCAAGCGATGACGTGCCCTCTGGCGCGGCTGCGGTCGCGAGTTGCACGTAGCGCTGCGGCCGGCCTTCGAGAAGCCAGGCCTCCACCTCACCCATGACCGGGAGGTATTCGCCGCTTCCGACGAGGGCGATGCGTCCGGCTGTCATGTGCCCAGCGTACGAGAGACATCGCGGCTCGGGGTTGCGGTGGCCTGCTCGACTGGCGGTCCCTTGGGCTGCAAGCGGTGGCGCCTGATTGGGGGTCCTGCGGCCAGACCGATGGCGAGCCCGATGACATGGAGGGCGACTCCTGCCCAGATCACGGCCGCGGTACCCAACACGAGCATGCTGCCGAAGACAGCGGACCCGAGGGCGAAGGCGCTCATTCGCAGGCTTGAAGCGGTCGTGAAGACCTGACCGCGCACTCGCTCCGGTGACTCCCGACTTCGGATGAGGAACATCGCGGTGAGCTGAGGTGCCTCGGTCAGGCCGATGATGAAGGCGGCGATGAGGACGAGCGGGGGATTCTTCGCCACGGCGATGGCGGCGAGCGCGATTCCGGAGATGATCGTCGTGACGATGATCGTGGCATCCGGGCGGGTCACCGGAAATCGGAGGAGAAGCCCGGCCGCTAGGACGCCACCAGCGGCAAGGCACCCGAAGATGACCCCGGTGAAGGCGAGTGACCCGGTGATCTGCTGGGCGATGAGGGGTGAGCAGATGAACACTGCTGCCTGACCCCCGAAGGCGATGGTCGTGATGATGATCGTGCGGCGCAGGGACAGGCGCCGAACGATGGTCGACATGCCGTGCCGCAGGTCGCTCACGAGTGAGTGGTGTGTGTGTCGCGGGCGCGGAGCCAATGGGACGAACCGCAGCATGATGAGGGCGAGGACCAGTAGGGCTGCCGGGAGCCACAGCGGCGCTGTCATCGACACCGCAAGGAGGGCGGCTGCTGCGGGAGGGCCGATGATCGATGCGACGCTGTACGTTCCTGCGTCTGCCGAATAGGCGCGCTGGAGCATGCGCGGCGTGACGAGCGGGGGGAGCTGCGCTGTCCACGCACCGGTGAGTGCTGGGTACGTTAGGCCGGTGACAGCAGCGAGCGCCATGAGTGCAGGCAACGGTGCGTGACCGATGAGGACGGCGATTGCGATGATCCCGGCCGAAAGTCCGAACATTGCCAAGCTGAATGCGCGACGCGGCCTTCGGGAGCGGTCAAGTAATGCTCCGACAATCGGGCCGCCGATGGCAGCCGCGCCGGTGAGTGACGCGACAAGGTAGGAGCCGCTAGCACCGCTGCCGAGAGCGGCGATCGAGACGAGGAGCAGCGCGGGGCCCGTGGCTTCGGTGGCGGCCCTCGCGAGGGTGGCGGTCGCGAGGTAGGTGAGGAGATTCCTTCGCGGCGACATACCCGTAAGGGTATCCGGGTTACCATGTGAGCATGGACATTGAGCCCGAGGTCAGCCGCGACATCATCACCAGGCTCAAGCGCGCACGGGGTCAGATCGACGGGATCATCAAGATGATCGAGGACGACCGGCCGTGCGCCGACGTTGTGACCCAGCTCGCGGCCGTCTCGAAGGCCCTCGATCGCGCCGGTTTCAAGGTCGTGGCGACGGGCCTGCGTCAGTGCATTCTCGAGGGCGAGAATGCTCCGATGACCGAAGAGCAGCTCGAGAGGCTGTTCCTGTCCCTTGCGTGAGCGGATCCGACGTCCCACTCCACCGATACCCTCACCGCCGTGTTGCTCGCCTCCGCGTCGAAGGCCTAGAACATCGCTGGGTCCAAGTGCGCGCAAGTGGTAAGCCGGATCGAAGCGGGTTATGGTCATCGTGTCTTGGAGTGTGACGCTCGAGGTGATGTACGCGACTGAGCACTTCTGGGTTATCGCATCCTTCGCCGCAAACGCACACGCTGTTCATGAGCACGTGACCGCGTCGTTACCTTCCGTTCGATTTGTACCGGCCGCCTCGTCCTAGAATTGAGTAATGGCTATATCCGTATGTGGCATCACCGGTGATCCTGCGGAGTTCATCCTCGAACGGTCGCGGGTAGCAGTGCGCGCTGCCCCGACTTTCGGTGCCGGCGGCGAACGTTTCATCCGCCTGAACTTGGGTACGAGGCAGGCGATGAGCGCCGAGGTCCTGTCTTTAATCCCCCGCTCCCTGCCGTGATCTCTGGATCCGCGTAATGGTCAAGACGACGCATCAGGGTGCCTCGGTGCATCGGCGGGGCCGAATGCGGGTGCGTACACTCACAACGACGTTCCTCTGCGGGCTCGTACTCCTCGTTCCACTCGGCGGCAACGCTGCTGCGGACCCTGTCACCGCGTCGCCTTCGAGCGAACCGAACGGTTCCAGCATCATCGCCATCGGAGACTCGGTAATGCTTGGCGCCCGTTGGGTGATGAAGAAGAACGGCATCGCGATTGTCGACGCCCGGAAGAATCGACAGGCGGCAGCAGGGCCCGCACTGCTGCGAAAGCGCGGGTCGAAATTGCCGGTGAATGTGGTCGTGCACCTCGGTTCGAATGGAACCTTCACAACGCAAGCATGCGAGGCCATGATTACTGCGGCCGGGCCAACGCGCCGGGTCTTCCTCATGACCCTCGCCGTGCCGCGCTCGTGGGAGGCGAGAAACAATGCGTTGATTCGAGACTGCGTTGCGGCTCACCCGGGTCGGGTGTTCATCATCGACTGGCACGCCATGGCGGCGAAGCACCCCAAGTGGCTCTACTCCGACCGCATCCACCTGAGGCCTGCGGGTGCAAAGGGCTACGCGTCGATGATCGAACAGGCTGTCGCCGCCACCGACTCCTGACGAGGTTGAGTGACGTATCCCACAGTCAGATTGGGTCAGCTCGCGGGGCCTTGTGCAGTTCGTCACAAGGAAGCGCTTTCACGCCACTTCATGATGAATTTCTGACCGCGGGGGAGCATGCTAAGCGCACGCCGTCGGCGGCATCCCTTCTTCGTCTGGAGTCCTAATGAGCATCCCTGGTCTGGAGAATTCCCCAACCCGTAATAAGCAGCTACTCGAATGGGTTGAGGAGATGGCGGCGCTTGCGAAGCCGGAGCGCGTGGTCTGGTGCGATGGCTCCCAGGATGAGTGGGATCGGCTAACCGCGCAGATGGTTGAAGCCGGCACCTTCACTCGGCTCAACCCAGCAATTCGTCCGAACTCCTTCCTTGCCCGATCGAGCCCAAGCGATGTGGCCCGCGTCGAGGATCGCACCTTCATCTGCTCCCAGAAGGAGATTGACGCAGGCCCCACGAACAACTGGTCGGAGCCCGCCGCGATGCGCGGCACCCTCAAGGGGCTTTTCGACGGCGCGATGCGCGGCCGCACGATGTACGTTGTGCCGTTCTCGATGGGCCCGCTCGGCTCGCGGATTGCGCAACTCGGCGTCGAGATCACCGATTCGCCTTATGTTGTAGTGAATATGCGCATCATGACCCGAATGGGCCGGGCGGCGCTCGATCAGATCGGCGAGCACGGGGACTTCGTCCCAGCCGTCCACTCGGTTGGCTACCCACTCCTTGATGCCGAAGGTACCTCGCGCGATGACGTGAGCTGGCCGTGCAACAGTGAGAAGTACATCGCACACTTCCCGGAGACCCGCGAGATCTGGTCATTCGGTTCCGGTTACGGCGGCAACGCGCTTCTGGGCAAGAAGTGCTTCGCACTTCGGATAGCGTCGGCCATGGCACGCGATGAGGGCTGGCTCGCCGAGCACATGCTCATCCTCAAGCTCACATCTCCGAAGCAGACCGTTCACTACATAACTGCGGCCTTCCCTTCTGCTTGCGGCAAGACGAACCTCGCGATGCTTGAGCCAACCGTCCCCGGCTGGAAGGTCGAGACGGTCGGCGACGACATCACGTGGATGCGGTTTGGCGACGACGGCCGCCTGCGCGCGATCAACCCTGAGGCTGGCTTCTTCGGCGTGGCACCGGGCACCGGGATGGCGACCAACGCCAATGCCGTCAAGACCCTGTACGCCAACTGCATCTACACGAACGTCGGGCTTACTGACGATGGCGACATCTGGTGGGAGGGCCTGACGGACGAGGCTCCCGCTCACCTCATCGACTGGAAGGGCAATGACTGGACCCCGGCTTCGGCCGAGCCGTCAAGCCATCCGAACGCGCGCTTCACCGCTCCTGCCGGACAGTGCCCATCGATCGCTCCCAACTGGGAGGATCCAGCGGGCGTGCCGATCGATGCGATCCTGTTTGGCGGCCGACGCGCGACGAACGTCCCGCTCGTGACCGAGTCCTTCGACTGGAACCACGGCGTCTATATGGGCTCGACAGTATCGAGCGAGAAGACCGCTGCGGCCGAGGGCACGGTGGGGGAGCTACGACGCGACCCGTTCGCGATGCTGCCGTTCTGCGGCTACAACATGGCTGACTACTGGAGCCACTGGCTCACCGTCGGAGGGTTCACCACCCCCGAGAAACTCCCGCGTATCTTCCAGGTGAACTGGTTCCGCAAGGATGCCGACGGCGAGTACATCTGGCCGGGTTACGGAGAGAATTCCCGCGTCCTCGAGTGGATCATCAACCGACTCGACGACGATGCTGAGGCAGTCCAAACCCCGATCGGACTCCTCCCGGCACCCGGCGCATTGAACTTCGACGGCCTTGACCTCACCGAGGCCCAGATCGAGGACCTGTTCGCCGTTCATGTTGATAACTGGCTCGCCGAGGCTGACCTCACGAGCGATTACTACGACCTGTTCGGCGATCGGGTTCCGGCCGCGCTACGCGACCAGCTGGCCGCACTGCGCGAGCGCCTCACCAAGTAGCGAAGCGACCGGGTGATTCCCGGTTTGGGCGGGTAGATGTTGCTCCGGGCACCTCAAATGCCCAAGTTCGCGACATCGACCCGCCCGAAAGCCCCTACGTGGTGGCGAGCGTCGCCACGAGAACTGCTTTTATGCTGTGCATACGATTCTGAGCCTGCTCGAACACGATGCTCGCCCCCGACTCGAAGACCTGACCTGTTACCTCGACCCCGTCGACGAGGCCGAATTCATCCGCGATTCGGCGGCCGATTGCCGTGTTCTGGTCGTGGTAAGCGGGCAGACAGTGCATGAACCTGGCATCGTCGCGTCCGGTGAGCGCCATGAGTGCGCTGTCAACCCGGTAAGGGGTGAGAGCGGCAATGCGCTCGGCCCATACATCTGCCGGCTCGCCCATTGAGACCCACACATCGGTGTGGACGAACTGGGCCCCGACGATGCCTTGCTCGACATCGTCGGTGATGGTGACTCGGGCCCCGCTTACAGCGGCGCGTTCGCGCGCAAGCGTCTGAATTTCTTCGCTGGGCCACACATGTTGTGGAGCGACGATACGGACGTCGGCCCCCATGATTGCGCCCATGATGAGCAGGGAATTGCCCATGTTGTAGCGGGCATCGCCGACGTATGCGTACGAGATCTCTGGGCCAGCAGCGTGCTCGCGCATGGTCAGGAAGTCAGCGAGCATCTGGGTCGGATGCCAGGTGTCGGTGAGTCCGTTGTAGACCGGCACGCTCGAGTAGCGGGCCAGCTCCTCAACGTTGGCGTGGTCAGCCCCGCGGTACTCGATCCCGTCGAACAGTTGGGCGAGCACCCGTGCCGTGTCGGCGACCGACTCCTTGTGCCCAATCTGCGACGTCGAAGGATCCAGAACGCTCACATGGCCGCCCTGATCGCGCATGGCGATTTCGAATGAGACCTTGGTGCGGGTCGAGGTCTTCTCGAAGATGAGCGCTAGTTGCTTGCCGGTCAGTCGGGGGATCTCGGTTCCTGCCCGCTTTGCCGACTTCAGTTCGGCTGCGAGCACGAGCAGATGATCGAGTTCATCGGCGGTGAAGTCCGATTCCTTGAGAAAGTCGCGTCCGGCCAGTGTCATCCGGCACACGCTAGCGCCCCGGTGTCAGGCGATGCCGAGCACCCGAGGCGAGATGGCTTCAGCGATCTCCCGGGCAGCAGCGCGGAGGCCCTCCCCCTGCGCGCGTGGGTAGTGCCGCGAGTCCAAGTGGGAAAAGATCATCTCGCGCTCGCTCTCTGAGAGCCCGCCCCATACTCCGTATGGCTCGCGAGCCCGCACTGCATAGTCTG
>CAMCSO010000005.1 GCA_945877545.1 Bifidobacterium breve
GGCAATGAAGCTCGCCGAGGAGATGAGCGGCCTCTCCGGCGCGCCCGTGGTCACGACGTCCTGATCTCATTGGCCCCATGCCCGTGGTGACGAGGTGACGCGGATCGGCGTGCGCGCCATCACTGGCGACGACCTCGATTCAGTCCACGGGCTCCTGCACCGTGACCCAATCGCCCACTGCTTTGTCGATGCCCGGGTGCGCGCCGGTGGCGCAGATCCCTGGCGGCTCGGTGCCGATGTGTGGGGCTATTTCGCGGACGGCACGCTGCAGTCACTGCTCCACTACGGCGCGAACACTGTCCCGGTCGAGACCACGCCGGCGTCGCGGGCGTCATTTGCCGATCGGCTGCGGACGATCCCACGCCGTTGCTCATCCTTCGTCGGGCCCGCCACTGAGGTCCTCGACCTGTGGCGCCTCCTCGAGCCTGCCTGGGGCCCGGCCCGCGAGGTGCGGAGCAGCCAACCGCTGCTCGCGATCGGGACCGACTCGACGCGCCAGGTTGATGCTGCCGTGCGACGCGTCGACATCACCGAGATCGACATCCTGCTCCCGGCCTGCATCGATATGTTCACGTCCGAGGTGGGTGTCTCGCCGGTAGCAGGAGCCTCCGGCCCCGGCTACCGCGCCCGCATCGCCGAACTCATCAGGTCCGGTCGCGCATTCGCCAGGATCGACAATGGTCGAGTGATGTTCAAGGCCGAGGTCGGCACGGCAACCGATGGCGTATGTCAGGTGCAGGGGGTGTGGGTCGCGCCGGAGTTGCGCGGCAGAGGCCTCGCCGAGCCGGGAATGGCGGCTGTCGTCGCGCTCGCCCGCGCATCAATTGCTCCGACTGTGTCCCTGTATGTCAACGACTTCAACACATCCGCCCGTAAGACCTATGCGGCGGTCGGGTTCGAGCAGGTAGGAACCTTCGCCACCGTCCTGTTCTAGCACAGGCGCCGATATCCTTCGCTGATGCTGAGAATGTCGAGCCTGTTCCTTCGCACCCTTCGAGATGACCCGGCAGACGCAGAGGTCCCGAGCCACCGCCTGCTCGTCCGCGCCGGCTACGTCCGTCGTATCGCTCCAGGGGTGTTCTCGTGGTTACCACTCGGCTACATCGTCTACCGAAATATTGAGCGCATTGTCCGTGAGGAGATGGACGCCGCAGGGTTCCAAGAGGTGCACTTTCCCTCGCTGCTCCCGCGGGAGCCCTTTGAGGCGACGGGCCGGTGGACGGAATATGGCGACACACTATTCCGGCTCCAGGACCGCAAGAAGAACGATTATCTGCTCGGCCCGACCCACGAGGAGATGTTCACCCTGCTCGTGAAGGGTGAGTACTCGTCCTACAAGGATCTTCCCCTCGTCATCTACCAGATCCAGACGAAGTTTCGCGACGAGGCACGACCGCGGGCTGGCATCCTGCGCGGCCGGGAGTTCGTTATGAAGGACTCCTACTCCTTTGATGTCACCGACGAGGGACTGGCCATCTCCTATGGGCGGCACCGCGACTCCTACATCAAGACCTTCGAGCGGCTTGGGCTTGAGTACGTGATCGTGTCGGCGATGTCAGGGGCTATGGGCGGGTCGGCGAGCGAGGAATTTCTCGCCCCGACAGCCGTTGGCGAGGACTCCTTTGTTCGATGCTCAGGCTGCGACTACGCGGCGAACGTCGAAGCTGTCCAGACCCCAACCCCCGCACCGGTCGATGCCACGCGTATTCCGGCCGCGCACGCGGAGGACACCCCCAGCACGCCAACGATCGAGTCGCTCGTCGCCGTGTCTAATGAGCGCCCGGATCTCGCGCACCCTGATCGATCTTGGACCGCGGCGGACACCCTCAAGAACATCGTGTTTACGGTGACGAATCCCGACGGCACCTCGTATCCGCTGGCCGTGGGCCTGCCGGGTGACCGCGAGGTCGATCTCAAGCGTCTCGAGGCGGTGCTGCAGCCGGGGGTGCCTGGCCCCTTCGACGAGGCCGAGTTCGCACGGCACCCGTCGCTCGTGAAGGGATACATCGGGCCGGGATCACTCGGCGAGTCGAACGCGTCGGGCATCCGGTTCGTCGTTGACCCGCGAGTCGTCGCCGGAACTCGCTGGATCACAGGTGCCGACACCGCAGGCAAGCACGTGTACGACCTCGTTGCAGGCCGTGACTTCACTGCAGATGGAGTCCTTGATGTCGCCGAGGTCCGCGAGGGCGATGAGTGCCCGGCGTGCGGCAACTCGCTGCTTCTCGCACGCGGCATCGAGATTGGGCACATCTTCCAGCTCGGACGCAAGTACGCCGAGGCGCTGGGCCTGCGGGTGCTCGATGAGCACGGCGAGCTCGTCACCGTCACGATGGGCTCCTACGGCATCGGCGTCTCGCGCGCTGTCGCGGCGATTGCTGAGCAGTCACACGACGACAAGGGCCTCGTCTGGCCCCGCGAGGTCGCGCCGGCTGACGTCCACCTCATCGCAACGGGCAAGGACGACACCGTGTTCGACGCGGCCGAGGAGATTGCCGCGGCGCTCGAGGTCGCCGGTGTCCGCGTCCTCATCGACGACCGGCGAGGCGTCTCGCCAGGGGTGAAGTTCAATGACTCGGAACTCATCGGCATCCCGACGATCATGATTGTCGGCAAGCGCCTCGTTGAGGGTTTCGTTGAGGTGAAGGATCGCCGGACGGGGGAGCGAACCGATCTCGAGGTGGGATCGGCCGCCGCCGCTGTTGTGGCCATGTGCGGGCGATGACTTCAACAATCCGTGCGGTCATCTTCGACTGGGGTGGGACCCTCACCCCGTGGCACGACATCGACCTGTTCAGCCAGTGGTACGCCTACGCCGAGTTCTACGATCCCGCGGACGCGAGTGGCCTCGCCCAGCGACTCCTCGATGCAGAGCTCGATCGGTGGCGTGTGCTTCGCGAGACCAAGGGGGCCGAGAGCACTGGCGCCCTTGACGCGATGTTCGTCGGACTCGGCATCGATGTCACGAGCGCCTTACACCTGCGTGCACTGGGCAACTACCTCGACTTCTGGGCGCCGCATACGATCGCCGATCCCGAGGCGGCCCCGCTCCTAAATGAACTGCGCGCCATAGGCCTGAAGATTGGCGTGCTGAGCAACACCATGTGGCCGCGGTCGCACCACCAGGAAGTGTTCATGCGGGACGATCTCATCGATCTCATCGACGCTGCTGCTTATACGAGCGAGATGCCGGTTGCAAAGCCCCACGAGGAGGCATTCCGGTCGATTGCCGGCTCGCTGGGCGTCGAGCCAGCGGAGTGCGTGTTCGTTGGCGACCGGCTCTGGGATGACATCCATGGGGCCCAGCAGGCCGGGATGCGTGCGATCCTCATCCCGCATTCGAACCTGCCTGCGGTGCAGGTGCCCGACGACTCTGCGATGCCTGATGCGGTGGCCTACCGACTGGGCGAGGTCCTCACAATCATCAGGGCGTGGCGTGAGGACGGTTCCAGCCGCGCATGATGGCGTCGCTCGACCTCGGCACGATCGCGCTTCTGTGCATCGCGGCAGGGGCCGCCGGGTGGGTCGATGCCGTTACCGGCGGCGGGGGGCTCATCCAACTGCCATCGCTCCTCATCTCGATGCCGAATGGCTCACCGGCCGATGCTCTCGGGACCAACAAACTCTCGAGCATCATTGGCACGAGCGCTGCCGCGACGACCTACCTCCGCAACACCAAAATCGACCTGCGGACGGCACTCCCGATGGCTGGAGCGGCCTTCGTCGGATCGGCCATCGGCGCGCTGCTTGCCAGCCGGATTCCGGCCGCCTCGCTTCGTCCGATCATCCTTGTGATGCTCATCGGGGTCTGGCTGTGGACCTGGCTCAAGCCCGCGATGGGAACGGTCGAACAACTGCGGTGGGAGGGGCAGCGCCAACATTACGGAGTTGCCGTCATCGCTGGTCTGGGCATCGGGTTCTACGACGGGCTCATCGGTCCGGGTACCGGGTCATTCCTCCTCATCGTTCTTGTCGCCGGGCTAGGCCTGTCCTTCCTCAAGGCATCGGCCACCGCGAAGATCGTCAATGTCGGCACGAATATGGCCGCCCTCATCGTCTTCGGGATCACCGGCTCGGTCCTGTGGCTTCTCGGGCTCCTCATGGGGGCCTGCAACCTCATTGGGGCGGTCATCGGCGCACGCACGGCGATTACCAAGGGCAGCGAGTTTGTTCGCCGAGTGTTCCTCGTCGTCGTCGCCCTCCTCATCCTGCGACTTGCGTGGGACGTGTTCGCGGGCTGATCAGGCCTGAGGGAACGCCATGGTGATGCCGCCCCAGGCGATCGCACGGGTCGCGCATTCCATCGCGGCGGTGACAGCATCCTCGCGCGCCGTGCCGGCGGTGGAGGCCGCCAGATCCGCATACTGGCCGACCATTCGATTCTCGACGAGAACGGCGAGCAGTTTTGCAGACGCTGCATCCTCCACGGGGAATGGGAAGTCGTAGGCGATACTCGCTGCCACGATGACCGGGGCCTGCGACTGGAGCCGATCACGCCACGCCCGGTGGTCGGCGAGTGCCTTGCGGGCCCGCTCCGTCGCTGCGCCCCTCACCTGGGAACCGATGACCCCGTAGGCGTAGATGCAGGCGTCCTCACCCGAGATGGCGGCTTCGATCGGAGTGATGCTCATCTTGCGAGCATTCTTGTGAGTGCCGGAGCGTGGGAGGCCTCAGACGCGGCAATGAGGGCAAGGAGCCTGGCGAGCTCAGGGTTGGTCGCGGCAACGCACGAGCTGCGACGCGCCTTGGCGGCCTCCCGCTCCGCGTCAGCGAGCACAGCGACGGCGGTCCGAGGATCGGAGGCGGCGACGGGTGCCGCGGTCGAGGTTGTCGTGACCCCGAGAGCCTTGAGGTGGTCAGCGTGCTGGTCGAGGATCGGTGTCAGCTCGACCTTGAGTTGCGGGAACGTCGTGATGAATGCCTGATATTGGGCGATAAGTGCCTGCTCTGCCCCGGCAACCTCGGTGGCGACCGGGTCGTTAGCGGGTCCCGAGGCTGCAGTGCTGTCACCGCATGCCGCCAGGACCCCGGCGCCTGCGATGCCAGCCCCGACGGCAAGGACGGCCCGACGGCTCATGTGCTGTTCGAATCCCACAGGCACACAATGGCATGGGTCTTTGTGAGGCTGAACGCAGGTAGACTCATTACACTGTTCTCTCTAGCGGCGCCCGCTCAAGAACCGCTCGGCCTAAGCGAATCCGTACAACAGAATCGGCATTGGAGGCCCCATGGCTGCGTCCGTGGAGATCATCCGAAGGGCGCTCATTGACGCCCTGACGACCATCGGTGTCGATCTCGAGGACCTACAGATCACCACGGCGGGCCGCCGAGAGGTGGTTCGGGTGGTCGTAGATCGCGATGGCGGTATCGATCTGGACCTCATCGCGGATATCAGTCGGCAAGTCGCTGAGCTCCTCGATAATCCACCCCTTGCTGATGAGATTGTGGGCACGTATGTCCTTGAGGTGTCGTCGCCGGGGACCGACCGGCCGCTCACCGAGGAGAAGCACTGGCGGCGTGCCGAGCGCCGACTCGTCGAGGCGACCCTCGCCGATGACTCAGTCGTGACGGGCCGCATTGTCCGCACCGACGCTGGAGTTGTTGAGATCGAGCAGGCTGATGGCGAGGTGCGTGCGGTGCCGCTGAGCTCGCTGCGCCGGGGCCTCGTGCAACTGGAATTCTCACGGGCGGCATCTGATTCATCGGACGAGGAATAGGAGACAATAATGGACATCGACGTCGCGGCGCTCAAGGGACTTGTACGCGAAAAGGGTCTGTCACTTGATCTCGTCGTGGAAAGCATTGAGCAGGCACTTCTCGTCGCGTATCGCAGTACCTCGTCTGCGGCAGAGCGCGCGCGCATCGAACTCGATCGCAAGACCGGCCACGTGGTTGTCTACGCGGCCGAGGTCGACGAGGAGGGCATTACCCAGCGCGAGTATGACGATACGCCCACCGGATTCGGCCGGATTGCTGCGACGACAGCAAAGCAGGTCCTCCTCAACCGACTGCGCGAGGCCGAGGGCGAGGTCACGCTCGTGGAGTTCACTGGCCGCGAGGGCGACTTGGTTTCCGGGGTTGTCCAGCAGGGAACGAACCCGAGGATGATCAGGGTTGACCTTGGCAAGCTCGAGGCGAATCTCCCTCCCGAGGAGCAGGTGCCGGGTGAGTCCTATGCACACGGGACTCGTCTGAAGTGCATTGTCACGGGCGTTCGCAAGGGCTTCAAGGGTCCGCAGATCACCGTGTCGCGGACGCATCCAAATCTCGTGCGACAACTCTTCGCGCTCGAGGTCCCCGAGATCGCTGACGGTACGGTGACGATCAATGCGATCGCCCGAGAGGCGGGCCACCGGACGAAAATTGCGGTCCGGTCGACCGTTCCCGGGGTGAACGCGAAGGGAGCGTGCATTGGGCCGATGGGTCAGCGGGTGCGGCAGGTGATGTCGGAGCTGTCCGGCGAGAAGATTGACATCGTCGACTTCAGCGATGACCCGGCCGAGATGATCGCACATGCGCTGTCGCCCGCCCGGGTCTCGCAAGTCATGATCGTTGATCCCGTCGCTAGGGCCGCCCGCGTGATCGTGCCGGACTACCAGCTCTCGTTGGCGATCGGCCGTGAGGGGCAAAATGCCAGGCTCGCGGCTCGGATGACCGGATGGCGGATTGACATCAGGTCTGACGCGGCGAGTACCGAGGAGACGATTTTGGCGCATTCCGAGGAATCGTGATCGAAAATGAAGTGACTCCCCGGCCCCTGACCCGTCCGGTGCGCACCTGCATCGGTTGCCGGGAACGCGAAGAGTCCTCCGATCTTCTGCGGGTCGCGGTTGATGGCGGCCGAATTGTCCCGGATATCAGGCGGCGAATCCCCGGCCGTGGCGCTTGGATTCACGCGAGGGAATCGTGCGGACTGGCTGCGACCCGCAGGCGGGCCTGGGCGCGCGCACTTCGGCAGCAGGGGACACCCGACTCATCGGCTGTTAAGGAATACCTTTCCGCATTGGTATAGTCATCCACCGGACCCGGGCAGATGCTCGCAGTCCATCCATCCACAGGTCGGGAGCCCTTGATGAGGACCAACACCCGATGAACGCGCGGAAATGATCATGCGTCGTTCGCACTAAGGCCCCGGGTGGCAAGCCCGGGCCAAAGACAGGAGAGTTATGTCGAAGGTTCGGGTCCATGAGCTCGCAAAAGAGCTCGGTGTGCCGAGTAAGGATGTCCTGGCCAAGCTGCAGGAACTCGGTGAGTTTGTAAAGTCGGCTTCGTCAACGGTGGAAGCCCCGGTCATCCGCAAGCTCAAAGAGGCGATGCCCGCTGCTGCCGTGGCTCCCGCAGACTCTCCGGCGGCTGAAGCGCCGGTGAAAAAGACGGCTGCAAAGAAGACGACGAAGGCTGCCGAGTCAGTTGGGGAGTCCCCAACTGCTGCATCCAGTGAGGTTGCGCCCGTTCGTCCTACCCCATCGGCACCCGCGCTTGCCCCGGTGCAGCCGGCGGCGACCCTCGCTGTACCGTCTGCACCGCAGACCCCTGCGGTAGCAGTCGAGTCCCCTGCTGCCAGTGCCGTCCCGGGCTCGCAGGCCGCGGGAGAGCCCGCCCCGCGCCCGGTTCCCGGTGGTCCGCGCCCGGTCCCCGGTGGGATGCGCCCAACCGGCCCTCGACCGGGAAACAACCCGTTTGGTGAGAGCACCGGTATGGGCCGGACCCCGGCGCCGCGTCCCGGTAATAACCCCTTCGGCGGCAGCACGGGCATGGCCCGGCCCCAAACCCCGAGCGTCCCTGGCGCACCGCGCCCGAACCCCGGCACCATGCCCCCTCGTCCTGCGGCACGTCCGGCAGGGACAGGCGGCCCGAGCAGAGGCCCGAGTGGATTCCAAGGCCGTGGCCCCGGGGGACCAGGTGGTTCCGGGGGACCTAGCCGTGGTCCTGGGGGTACCACGGGATTCCAGCAGCGGGGTCCGGGAGGTCCCGGCAGTGGAACCAGTCCGGGTGCAACTGGCCGAGGTCCAGGTGGTCCAGGTGGTCCCGGTGGTCCCGGTGGATTCCAAGGCCGACCAGGAGGCAGCGGCCCGGGGGCCCGTGGCACGACGGCTGGAGCATTCGGCCGGCCCGGTGGCCGTCCGTCTCGCGGCCGCAAGTCCAAGCGCGCGACGCGCCAGGAGTTCGACAACATGCAGGCGCCGTCCATGGGCGGTGTACGAATCAGTCGCGGTTCGGGCGAGACCGTCCGGCTGCCACGTGGCTCGAGCCTCACTGACTTCGCCGACAAGGTGAATTGCATGCCGGCTGACCTGGTGAAGGTACTCATCGAACTCGGTGAGATGGTCACCGCGACTCAGTCGATCGATGACGACACCCTGCGACTGCTGGGCGAGCACCTTAATTACCAGATCGAGGTCGTGTCGCCCGAGGATGAAGACCGCGAACTGCTCGAGTCCTACCACCTCGAGTTTGGCGAGGACGAGGGTGCAGATGAAGACCTTGTGGTCCGTCCGCCGGTCGTTACCGTCATGGGCCACGTCGATCACGGTAAGACCCGCCTGCTCGATGCAATCCGAAAGACGAACGTCCTAGGCGGGGAGGCTGGCGGGATCACGCAGCACATCGGCGCGTACCAGGTCTCCACTATGACCAAGGAGGGTGAACGGAAGATCACCTTCATCGATACTCCGGGCCATGAGGCGTTCACCGCCATGCGAGCACGTGGTGCGCAGGTCACCGATATTTCGATCCTCGTCGTTGCCGCTGACGATGGCGTGAAGCCCCAGACAATTGAGGCCCTCAACCATGCTCAGGCCGCCGGTGTCCCGATCGTGGTCGCCGTGAACAAGGTTGACAAGGAAGGGGCGGACCCGACAAAGGTGCGTTCGCAGCTCACCGAATACGGTCTCGTCGCAGAGGAGTTCGGGGGCGACACGATGTTCGTCGATGTGTCGGCCAAGGCTGGTACTGGCATCGAGGCACTCCTCGATGCAGTGCTCCTCACCGCTGATGCAGCCCTGGACCTGAAAGCGAATCCGAATCAGGATGCCCAAGGCGTGGCAATCGAGGCTCACCTTGATCGCGGGCGTGGTCCGGTGGCGACTGTCCTTGTCCAGCGTGGCACCCTGCGCGCCGGTGATTCGATAGTCGCGGGAGATGCGTACGGTCGCGTTCGAGCGATGCTCGATGACGAAGGGAATCCTGTTCAGGTCGCTGGTCCGTCCTTCCCGGTGCAGGTACTCGGCCTGACCTCGGTTCCGGGAGCGGGCGACAGTTTCCTCGTTGTCTCCGAGGATCGCGTCGCACGTCAGATCGCGCAGACACGACAGGCGCGGGAGCGCAATGCACTCCTCGCGAAAAATCGCGTGAAGCGCTCGCTCGAGGACTTCCTCGAGTCGATCGAGAAGGGCGAGGTTGCCGAACTCACCCTCATCATCAAGGGCGATGTCTCCGGTTCTGTTGAGGCACTCGAGGATGCGCTATTGAAGATCGATGTCGGCGAGGAGGTGAGTCTGCGTGTCATCCATCGAGGCGTGGGCGCGATCACCAAGAATGACGTGACCTTGGCCAGCGCGTCGAAGGCGGTCATCATCGGGTTCAACGTCCGGGCTGAGGGCAAGGTGGCCGAGCTTGCAACCCATGAGGGCGTCGATGTTCGCTACTACAGCATCATCTACCAGGCGATCGAAGAGGTTGAGGCCGCACTTCGGGGGATGCTCAAGCCGGAGTACGAGGAGGTACAACTCGGTACCGCGCATGTCCGCGAGGTATTCAAGTCGTCCAAGTTCGGCACGATCGCCGGGTGCCTTGTGCAGTCCGGAGACATCAGGCGCAATGGCAAGGCGCGCCTAATCCGTGATGGTGTCGTGGTGGCAGAGAACATTGCCATCGCGGGCCTGCGCCGATTCAAGGACGACGTGACCGAGGTTCGCGAGGGCTACGAGTGCGGTATCAACCTCGGAAACTTCCAAGACGTGAAGGTTGAGGACGTCATCGAGACCTTCGAGATGCGGGAGAAGCCGCGCAAGCCCTAGCCCACCCCGGTGCCGTTTGTCCCACGACGTGGGGCATTCGGCAGAAATCGGCGTCATTACGCGGCATTTCCCCCGTTTCTCCCCTTTCATGGGACAAACGGGGGAGGGGCGACGTTGGTGCTTGATGGTTCCGGAATTTGAATTTCACCGGTGAAGGAGGCTGGAAATGAGCAGCGAGGCGCGGCAGCGCAAGATGGCGGACCGCATCAAGGTCATTGTGGCGGAGGCGGTTGAGCGGCGAATCAAGGATCCGCGACTCGGCTTTGTAACGATCACCGATGTCCGTGTGAGCACGGATCTGCGGGATGCTTCGGTTTTTTACACGGTGTTTGGCGACGATGAGTCACGCCAGAGCACGGCGGCGGCCCTCGAGTCGGCGCGAGGCATGCTGCGGACCGAGGTCGGTCGGTTGACCGGACTGAAGTTCACCCCTTCCTTGGCATTCTTCCCGGACGCGATTCCCGAGAATGCCAAACTCGTCGACGAGTTGCTCCGTGCTGCAGCACAGGCTGATGCACATGTGCACGAACAGGCGGTGGGCGCGCAGTACGCCGGGGAGGCTGATCCTTATCGTCACCCTCGGGTTGAGGAGGATGATGAGGTCGGGGCCCTTGAAGGCGGGGAGTCCATCGTCCAGACCGGTGTCGACGGTGCCGACAAGAACCCGTGAATCCAGCGGGTCTGCTTATCATCGACAAGCCGAGTGGCATCACCTCGCATGGTGTGGTGAGCGTCATACGGCGCACCCTGCACACCCGCAAGGTGGGCCATGCTGGGACCCTCGACCCGATGGCGACGGGTGTGCTCATCCTCGGTGTTGACCGTGCGACGCGCGTCTTGGGCTATCTTGCGCTCAGCGACAAGGAGTACATCGCCACGATTCGTCTCGGTGAGTCGACCGTGACGGACGATTCCGAGGGCGTCTTGCTTTCGGCCGCGGACCCGGCGGTCCTTCGATCGATCAGCGATGAGGCGATCGCGGCGGAGGTGACCGTGCTCACGGGCGAGATCGACCAAGTGCCGAGCGCAGTCAGCGCCATCAAGGTCGACGGCAAGCGCGCCCACGCCCTCGTTCGTGCTGGTGAGGATTTCGTGCTCAAGTCTCGGCGGATCACTGTACAAGGTTTTGAGGTGCGGGCCACCCGACGAGGATTGGACTTCATCGATCTCGACGTTGTCGTGAATTGCAGCACCGGTACCTATGTGAGGGCGCTCGCCAGAGACCTCGGGGTGGCGCTTAGGGTCGGGGGGCACCTCACTGCCCTGCGGCGATCGCGGATCGGAGCGTGGTCGCAGGATGAGGCCGTGGAATTGCAAGCGTTCGTTGAATCGCCTGACCCGGCCGGTCATCTGGTGGGCCTTGATTCCGTTGCGGCGCGAGCCTTTCGGACCCGTGAGGTGACGAACGCCGAAGCGCAGTTCATTCGGACCGGGCGGGTCATTCCGTGGGCCGAACCGTCTGCGGTTGGCTCGTTGCCGGCCGAGCCGGTTGCCCTCGTCTCGGATCAAGGTCGGTTGATGGCCCTAGCCCAGCGCCGCGGAGCCGACGTAAAGTACCTCGCTGTATTCGCGGAATAGGGTGGCGTCCATGGTCGGAGGTGAAAAGAGCGGGTCCGTGGTCTGCGTCGGGGTATTCGACGGAGTCCACCGTGGCCACCGTTCGCTAATCGCGCAGGCCCGTGTCGAAGCCGACCGCGCCGGCCTGCCCCTCGTCGCCGTCACGTTCTGGCCACATCCGGCTGCCGTGCTCCGACCGTCCGGTGCGCCGAAGGCGCTTGCGACGATCGAGGGCCGAGTCGAACTGCTTCGCGCCGCGGGTGCGGACGATATCGACGTCCTGCGATTCGACGAGGATCTTGCCGCCCTCACCGCAGAGGAGTTCGTGCAGCGCGAGCTCCTCGACCGGCTCGGAGCAAGAGCGGTCGTCGTAGGCGAGAACTTCGTGTTCGGCGCGCATGCGGCGGGCAACGTTGAGGTGCTGCGCGAGTTGGGGTCCACCCTCGGGTTCGAAGTACTCGCGGTGCCGCTGGAGTCAGATGGCGAGCCGTGGTCCAGCACCCGTATCCGCCGGCATCTGGCGGCCGGTGAGATCACCGAGGCGAATGGAATCCTCGGCCGCACGTACGTCGTGGCGGGCGAGGTGGTCCACGGCGATCACCGGGGCCGCGAGCTCGGGATCCCGACAGCGAACCTGCGACCCGAGGGCAATCCGGTCATCCCCGCCGACGGGGTCTACGCCGGGTGGCTCGAGGCTGGGGGCGAACGGATGCCCGCGGCGATCTCGATCGGGCCCAACCCGCAGTTCGCCGGCGAGGACCACCGAATCGAGGCCTATGCGATCGACCGGACGGGCCTTGACCTCTACGGCCAGCAGGTTCGGGTCGAGTTCCTCGAGTACATGCGACCTCAGGCGGTGTTCCCTGACCTCGACGGCTTCATGGCGCAGGTCTGGGCGGACGTTGCATCAGCCCGCGAGATCATCGACGGATCTTGACGAACGCCGCTACGGACAGAGCAGGGTGAACAGGCTGGTATCGTGACCTGCGTCGGCAGCAGGCCGGCGCATCCAGACGGTCGCGAAGCGGGCGCTTTGCGATACGTGACGAAGACGAACAGTGCGCTGATCTCGGAAGGATCAGGGCGCGCCCGAGAGGAACAAGGCAGTGGACGCAGCAACGAAGCAGCAGATCATCGCAGAGCACGGCTTCAAGCCGGGCGACACCGGATCACCCGAGGTGCAGATCGCACTTCTCACCAAGCGCATTCAGGAACTCACCGAGCACCTCAAGACGCACAAGCACGACCATCACAGTCGTCGCGGCCTGCTCATCCTTGTTGGCCAGCGCCGCCGGCTCCTCCAGTATTTGGTGAAGTCCGACATCTCGCGCTACCGCGCGATCATCGAGAAGCTCGGCATTCGCCGCTAAAGTCTCGCGGGCCTGGCTGGTGTATTCCGGCCAGGCCCGTGTAGTAAGCACCGCTAGCACGACAGATGACACAACTGAATCCGAAGCAAGAATCCGAAATCCGGGGCGCAGCGATCAGGCGCCAGTCCGTCGGTCCTCGGTAGTGACCTCCGGGGGAGCCGTCCGTAAAGGGCGCGACTCCCGTGGGCCTCGATCGAAGACCGCCACCGGCCGCTAGACGCGTGCGCCCCTGTACATGAGAACAGGGAGGCACCCGTGGAGGGTCCCCAGATTGCCACAGCGCACGCCATTATCAACAATGGGTCGTTTGGTACACGCACCATCAAGTTCGAGACGGGCCGGTTGGCCCGTCAGGCCGCAGGCTCCGTCGCTGCCTACCTCGACGACGAGACCATGCTGCTGTCCGCGACCACCGCGGGCAAGCAGCCCAAGGATCAGTTCGACTTCTTCCCCCTGACGATCGATGTCGAGGAGCGGATGTACGCCCTCGGGCGAATCCCGGGATCGTTCTTTCGCAGGGAGGGCCGTCCGAGTGAGGACGCAATCCTCACCTGCCGCCTCATCGACCGCCCGCTGCGTCCGACCTTCAAGAAGGGCCTGCGCAACGAGGTTCAGGTTGTCATCACCGTCATGGCGCTAAACCCGATTGATCTGTACGACGTTCTCGCAATCAACGCTGCGTCCGCATCAACCCAGTTGTCAGGCCTGCCCTTCAGCGGCCCGATCGGCGGCGTCCGCGTGGCGCTCATCAAGGGCCAGTGGGTCGGTTTCCCGACGCACGATCAGCTTGAGGACGCCGTATTCGACATGGTCGTCGCGGGTCGGATCGCGGGCGATGACGTCGCGATCATGATGGTTGAGGCCGAGGCAACCCTGCGGACGATGGAACTCATCGCCGGCGGCGCTAAGGCACCGACGGAGGAGGTCGTGTCTGAGGGGCTCGAGGCGGCCAAGGTGTTCATTCGCGCGTTGTGCGTCGCGCAGCAGGAGCTCGCCACTCAGGCCGCGAAGCCGATCGTCGAGTTCCCGATCTTCCTTGAGTACCAAGACGATGCATTCGACGCAGTCGAGGCCGCGTGCGGCGTCGATGTTCGACAGGCACTCACCATCGTCAGCAAGGCTGATCGCGAGGCTCGCCTTGATGAGATCAAGGCTGATGTTCTGGCGAAAATCGGTTCGAGCTTCGAGGGCCGTGACAAGGAGCTCGGTGCTGCCCTTCGCTCGGTGACCAAGAAGATGGTCCGCGATCGCGTGCTGCGCGACAAGATTCGTATCGACGGACGCGGCCTCGCTGACATCCGCACGCTCAGCGCCGAGGTTCAGGTGCTGCCGCGTGTTCATGGCTCAGCGCTGTTCGAGCGTGGCGAGACCCAGATCCTCGGCGTCACGACGCTCAACATGCTCAAGATGGAGCAGCAGCTCGACACGCTGAACCCGGAGAACCGCAAGCGCTACATGCACAATTACAACTTTCCGCCGTACTCCACGGGTGAGACGGGCCGAGTCGGCTCGCCGAAGCGCCGTGAGATCGGGCATGGTGCACTTGCTGAGCGGGCGCTCCTGCCCGTGCTGCCCAGTCGGGAGGAGTTTCCCTACGCGATCCGTCAGGTCTCAGAGGCGCTCGGCTCGAACGGTTCGACCTCGATGGGGTCGGTTTGCGCATCGACAATGTCGCTTCTCAATGCGGGCGTACCGCTGCGGGCATCGGTTGCCGGCATCGCGATGGGCCTGATCTCGGGTGAGGTCGACGGCAAGACGGAGTACGTCGCACTGACCGACATCCTCGGCGCGGAGGATGCGTTCGGCGACATGGACTTCAAGGTTGCTGGTACCCGTGAGTTCGTCACCGCCCTGCAACTCGATACCAAGCTCGACGGGATCCCGGCATCGGTTCTTGCTGATGCGCTGCAGCAGGCTCGGAGCGCCCGGTTCAGCATCCTTGACGTGATGAACGAGGCGATTGATGCTCCTGACGAGATGGCGGCAACGGCACCGCGCGTCATCAGCGTCCGTATCCCGGTCGACAAGATCGGCGAGGTGATCGGTCCGAAGGGCAAGATCATCAATCAGATCCAGGCCGATACGGGTGCCGACATCTCGATTGAGGATGACGGCACCATCTACATCGGTGCGACCAACGGCCCGTCAGCTGAGGCCGCTCGAACGGCAATCAACAACATCGCGAACCCGACGATGCCCGAGGTGGGCGAGCGTTACCTTGGTACGGTCGTGAAGACCGCCGCATTCGGCGCGTTCGTCTCGCTTATGCCGGGCAAGGATGGCCTGCTGCACATCTCGGAGGTCAAGAAGCTTGCCGGGGGTAAGCGCATCGACAAGGTCGAGGACATCCTCAACGTCGGTGACAAGGTGCAGGTGGAGATCAAGGAGGTCGATTCGCGCGGCAAGCTCTCCCTGGTGCCCGTGCTTGAGGCTGGGGACGCCGCGGCAAGCGCCGATGCCTAAGGTGACCACGCGAACACTGCTTCGGGAGGGCGACGGCGGACTTGTCCGCCGGACCGTCCTCCCGGGCGGTTTGCGCGTGATAACCGAGCAGGTGCCGGGCGTCCGCTCGGTGTCGTTTGGGGTGTGGGTAGGGGTTGGTTCGCGCGACGAGACGCCCGCGCAGATGGGTTCAGCGCACTATCTCGAACATCTGCTGTTCAAGGGGACGACGAAGCGGTCCGCGTTGGATATCTCCGCCTCCATCGAGGCGGTGGGCGGTGACCTCAACGCCTTCACGACGAAGGAGTACACCTGCTTTTACGCGCGGGTGCTCGATACCGACCTGCCGCTGGCAGTCGCAGTCGTGAGTGATGTCGTGACCGATGCGCTCATCCTTGCTGCGGATGTCGAGGCGGAGCGAGGGGTGATACTCGAAGAAATCGCGATGCACGACGACGATCCGAGCGACATCGTCCACGATGAGTTCGCTGCCGCGCTGCTCGGTGATACGCCACTCGGTCGCCCGATTCTCGGCACCGTTGAGACCATAGAAGCGATCCCGAGGGCAGCCATCAACCGCTTTTACCGCTCGCGTTACCGGCCCGAGGCGATGGTGGTCGCTGCCGCGGGCAATCTCGACCATGCGACGGTGGTGACCCAGGTACGCAAGGCGTTCGCGCACGTCCTCGATGCCTCTGCCGAGGTGGCGCCGACGCGTCGAAAGGGCAAACCGCGGGTCCATGGTTCAAGCGTGCGTGTCGTGAACCGCGCCACTGAGCAGGCGCACCTCGTTCTTGGCGTTCCGGGTTTCACCCGCAGTGATGATCGACGGTATGCCCTCGCAGTGCTCACGACCGCGTTCGGCGGCGGTATGAGTAGCCGGCTGTTCCAGGAGATCCGTGAGAAGCGCGGCCTCGCTTACTCGGTCTACGCCTACTCGCAGGGGTTCTCGGACGATGGCATGTTCGGCCTGTACGTAGGCTGCCTTCCGGGCAAGGTCGCGACGGTACTTCAGGTGTGCCGCGAGCAGATGGATTTGCTGGCGCGGCACGGCCTCAGCGATGAGGAGATCGCTCGGGGCAAGGGCCAGGTTCGAGGTGGAACCGTGCTCGGCCAGGAGGACACGGGTGCCCGCATGACCCGGATCGCAAAATCCGAGCTGCATGACGACCCGCTCCTCAGCATTGATCGACTGCTGCGCAAGGTCGATGCCGTTACGTCGTCAGACATCAAGTCCATTGCATCGAGCCTGCTCAGCGCCGAGCCAACCCTCGCAGTGATTGGGCCGTTCGAGGATGCCACGAGCTTTGAGATCTGAATCCTGACCGACCGCATTCGGTTGTCGGGCGCACTCCGAGCGGTAAGGTCGGCGTGTGATTCGAGTCGGTGTCATCGGTGCACGTGGGCGCATGGGAATGGCGGTCATGGCCGCCGTGGGGGAGGCTTCGGACTGCGAACTCGTCTGCGGGGTCGATGCCGGGGACGACCAGGCAGCCCTCGCCGATTGTGACGTCGTCGTTGACTTCACGACGCCTGACGCCGTGATGGCGACCCTCGAGCGTTGTATCACGAGTGGCGTCCACTGCGTCGTCGGCACGACCGGGTTTGATGATGCACGGCTGGCCACGGTTGCTGGATGGTGTTCGAGAAACCCTTCAGTGGGGGTGCTCATCGCTCCCAACTTCGGAATCGGTGCAGTACTTATGATGCAGTTCGCGACCAAAGCAGCGGCCTTCTTCGAGTCGGCCGAGATCATCGAACTCCACCACCCGGACAAGATTGACGCCCCCTCCGGGACGGCTCGTCACACGGCGGAAATGATCGGGGCGTCGCGCGCCCTGCACGGATTGGGGCCTGTTCCGGACTCGACATCCACGGCGCTTGACGGCGCACGAGGTGCGGTGGTGTGCGGCGTCCATGTTCACTCGGTAAGGGCGCGGGGGCTCGTCGCCCATCAGGAGGTGATCTTCGGCGGGCCAGGCGAGACCCTGACGATCAGGCACGACTCGATGGACCGCGCCTCGTTCATGCCCGGTGTTCTCCTCGGTGTTAGGCGTGTTGCGGCGCATCCGGGCCTCACGATCGGCCTAGACAGGTACATCGACGACACCGGACCCCGAGGCTAGTCCGACTATCGCTGCTCGCCCCATCGCTGCTCGCCCCATCGTTGCACTGCGAGTTTGGCCATGTCGTACGCCTCTGGCCGACCGATGAGGTCCAGTGACCGGCGGCTGATGTGGGTGCCAAGCCGCCTGCCATCGCGGAGCGTGACGATCACCAATCCCGACTCGTCCATGACTTCGCGAACCTGGGCCCATCGCACCGAGTCGGTCCCGAGCAGTCGCTGGACGGCAATTCCTGCATCGTTGACGTAGGTACCGACGCTCCAGCAGCGCAGGAGGAGGACGAGGAAGCTCGCAATGAGGCCGGAGACCGGAAACAGGAGTAGCCAGGATGTGCCAATGGCTGCGCTGAGCGCTGAACCGGCGAGCATCGTGAGACCGGCAGTGCCGGCGACGAGCAGAGCGATGCGCAGCGGCCCTCGGCTCGGCACCCGGATGAGGCGGACCTGGACGTAAGCCTCGTCGACGGGGGCGCTGGGGTCTGGCCGCGGCCAGAGGAACCCGAGGATGGGACGGGGCAGATCCTGGGTCATGCGGCAACACCTGTCGCTCGAAGGACGCCCGCGGTGATCGCTGCAGACAGGATTACGACGAGAAAGGGGGCGCGGAGCATGAGAGCCACGATAGCCACCGCCAGCCCGGCGAGCCGCGCATCGACGGACAATGCCTGTCCGGTGGCGAATGTCTGGACGATGACGAGGGCTGCGAGGAGGGCGACCGGTAGGAGACCCGCGATGCTGCGAATGATGGGACGGTCAAGGACCGTTGCGGGCAGGATGAATCCGATGAGCTTTTCCAGGTAGGTACCCGCGGCGCCGAGAACGATGGCGAGCCAGATCACGCACGCCTCCAGACCCAGACGCCTGCGGCTACGGCAATGAGCGCCGAGCCGAGGACCGGTACTCCAGGAGCAGTGATGGGGATGAGTGCGAGCGCGACGAGTCCGCCGGCGCACGCAACTGCCCGTGAGAGGCGGTCCTTGAGCCTGGGCCACAGCAGCGCCATGAATCCGGCGGGGATAGCCGCATCGAGGCCGAGGATCTCCGGCTCGGACAGCAGTGAAGCCCCGATGGCTCCGAGAGCGGTGCCGACGTTCCACAGGACGAATACCGAGATTCCAGTCGCCCAGAAGGCGTGGCGACTCGCGGCAGTGGTGTCCTCGTGCGCCACCGCCATGGCGGTGGACTCGTCGATCGTCAGTTGAGCCGCGAGAAGCCGGCGCCAACCGCGCAGTTGCAGGGTCGGCGCCACGTGAAGGCCATAGAGGCCGTTTCGGGCACCGAGAAACCACGCGGTGAGCACCGCGGCGGCGATTCCGCCTCCCGCGCCGAGGATTCCTACTAGGGCGAACTGTGACGCTCCAGTAAACATCAGGACGGATAGTGCTTGCGCCTGCCATATTGTGAGTCCGCTCGCAATACTGATGGCCCCGAACGAGAGGCCGTAGGCACCGGTCGCTATTGCGATGCCGAGGGCGTTCGAGCGGATGGCTCGTCTACGGGCAGGGGGGAGTTGCACATGCGGCACAGTGTCACAGTGGCAGCGACGGCAGATGACCAGTCCTCGACTAAGGGGGTCGCCTTGCGGGCCGCTGACCGGACAGGTCGCCACCTGCCGAGCGTGTTTTGGCCCCACCGCAGTCGGCCGCGTCCCTCCCCGGTTTCCGGGGTTGAGCGTGGTCTTGCCACCCTAGGGATCGTGTGGGAGGGCCTGTGGCTGCTCCCGGACCCGAACCTGTGGCCGACGAATCAAGGCACCACTGTCGAGTCCCTTCTCCTTGCCGGGGTTCTCGTCACCTGGGTCGCGGTGGTCCTGACCGCCTTTGGTCCGGTCGCGAGTCGGCGCCGGCGGGTGCGGGCCCAGGTCGTCAACGTGTGCCTGCTCTTCGCTGCCGGTGTCGCGCTGCTGCACTTCGAACCGGCGTTGAGCTCAGATGCTGCGACGATCATGACTGACTGGCAGGCAGGCGCATCGCTGGTCAACTTGGCCTGCGCCCTCACCGGGCTTCTCCTCGTCACGGTGGTCGCCATTCCAGTGGTCCTCGGGGTGGTGCTCGTCGAAGTGACGCTGCTGTTGATCGACCTACCATCTGTGCCAACGGCAAGTGATCGGCTCAGCACGGTCCTCTACCCGACCTATGCCCTCGCGATGGGGGCCGCGTCTATCGGTGCGCGCCGCGGGCTCTTGGCGGCCGCTCGCCGCTCCGACGAGGCGCGGACCAGCTTGGAGTTCGCTGAAGCTCAGGCTGAGGCCTTGCGCGATGCGCAGAGGCGGCTGAGGGAGCAACAGCGACTCCTTCATGAAACCGTGCTCAACACGTTGACGGCCATCGCGCGAGGCGGCATCGGAGGGTCGGCCGACAGCGGCACGCGCACCCGGGTGATGTGTGCCGAGAGCGCCCTTGTTCTCCGGACCCTTTCGTCAGCGGAGTCCGCCGTTCCCGTAATGGGCAGTCGGGATTGGGCGGCTGATGTCATGGCGGGGATTCAGCCGTTGATCGATCTTGGGGTCCACGTCGACGTTCGCGTGCAGGCGACCGGCCGGGCGATTCCGGATCCTGTCTACGGGGCCATGGTCGTCGCGGTCCGTGAGGCTCTCTCGAATGTCGCACGGCATGCGCGCGCCGACTCTGTCGTGCTGAGCGTCTCCGTGACGACCGATGCCCGCGTCCGCCGGGACCATTGGATCGTCGAGGTTCTCGACGACGGTATCGGGTTCGATGCACAGAGATCATCGTCGAGATTCGGTCTCAACTCGGCGATTGTCGAGGCGATGGACGACGTCGCAGGTGAGGCGACTGTGACCTCGGCCCTCGGTGAGGGCACCTGTGTGAGGCTCTCATGGAGCACGAGTCCCGAATCCCGGGTGTCCGTCGTGCTGGGGGAGTCCGCGACAAGCGTCAACGCACTTGGCGCCCCGGTCCTTTTGTCATTCGGCGCGTTCAGCATGCTTTCGCTGATTCTCACCATTTCAGATTTCGAGTTCTCGCGCATCGCGGTCGCGGGATTCATGTTGGCCGTTGCTTGCGGCATTCTGCTCGTGTGGTTTGGGCGTGCGGGAAGCCTTCCTCCTGTACTCGTGGTTGGAGTGTGCATCGCGACTCCACTCGTGTATCGATTCCAGCAGATCGGACTTGGGAGTGGTGTTGGGACCCCTTGGACGGACTGGTCATCCGAGGCGATCGTGGCGCTCCTTCTCATCGTGGCTGGCACCGGTCCCTGGTGGGGATTCATTGCTGCGCTCGCCGCTTGGCTGCTCACCCAGGGCGACATGGTGGGAGAACTCATCCGGCCCGGAACCGCCGTGATCATCGCGGGGGCGCTCTTCGCTCGCAGCGTGCGGGCAAACGATCGCGCCTACGCGGCGGCTATGAGTCAGCGACTCAAGGAGGAGGCCTCGTCGATGGGCAACCAGGTGAGCATCCGTGCCCTGGCCCGACGGTACAAAACCCTAAGCGAGTCGTCAGCGATGCGCCTACTCGAAGGCATCGCCAACGGTCGCATTGACGCGAGCGAGGCAGAAGTTCGAGCCGCGTGCGGGCTTGAGGAACACTTCATCAGGACGGTGATGAAGATCGATCCGGCGGCAGGACCCCTGCACGCGCTCGCGTTGCAGTTGGCCAGCCATGCGCATCACCGCGGGATCGCACTCGACGTGGATATCGCCGACTCGTCGGGGGTGCGCCGGGGGGAGTTGCTCAATCTACGGGCCTCGGCCAATCGAGCGATCAGCCACGCGATGCCGGGCGCACCGGCGAGACTCAGCGCGCGACGCGAGAAGGCGGTACTCATCGTGAGGCTCGTGGTGACGGTAGCGGAGGCGAATCAGCCTACTGTCGTTGAAGAAACCGGGGGCCAAGTCATCTCCTGGGATGCTGATCCTGCCGATGGCACGCTCATCCTCGAGGCCAGCTATGCCGCAGCGCCCCGATCACTGACCTCGATGGGGGACGTTCATGACCGGCCGAATGCTGACTGAGGGCACGGATGTGACGCCGGCGCCGCTCAGGGTGGCGGTGATCGACGACCATGAGCTCGTTCGAGAAGGTCTGGCATCTCTCGTGAGCAGCCAGGTGACCTTCGTGATCGATGTCGTGTACTGCGGCGGGAGCGTTAGGGGCGCCGCGGCAGCCAGCCCCGATGTGGCCATCCTCGATATTGATCTAGGCCCCGGATCCACCTCGGTCAGCCAGGGCGTGCTGGCGTTGCAGGATGCAGGGGCGAAGGTCCTCATCATCAGTGCATTCGAGGACCCAACCGCAGTGCGATCCGCACTCGAGATGGGCGCCCTTGGATTCGTTCCAAAGCGGGTGTCGCTTGAGTCACTCCTCGAGGCGATTGCCACGGTGGCCCGTGGCGAGCTGTATCTGTCGATTGACCTCGCGGCGATCTTGGCGGCGGCGGTTGAGACGCCGAATCTCAGTCCCCGGGAGCTTGACGCGTTGCGCCTCTACGCGTCCGGGCTCAAGCTGACCGCTGTCGGGCATCGTATGGGGATTTCGCCGCATACGGCGAAGGAGTACCTCGATCGGGTTCGGGTGAAATACGCCAATCTCGGCAGGGACGCGCGAACGCGCACGGAACTCTACGCCGAAGCAAACCGCGATGGTTTACTCAAGGAGCCAAAGCACGTCCCCCCCGTTGGGGACACGTTTGGGTGATATTGGCCCCCGACTGCGGTGGAATAGTGATGTCCGGCGAGAACGGGGGGCCCGCCGGGGCTGGCCCGCTTCCTTGGTCATCCGCGGTTGTTGGTCGGGATGATCGGTGAGGCGGGCCGTGGCCGTTCCCAGATTGATGAAAGACCACGAAGGTGGGCAGGATCAGTCAGCCGAGCACGGTGGCAAGGCGGACCTCACGGATAACCACGCCGTCCGCCTCGATGTCGCGGAAGGCCGAGTCCGGTCCCCAGCCGGAACTGTGCAGGAATGCTCGGCGTGGCTCATTGCCGACGGGTACCCAGATGTTCACGTCCCTTGTACCGTCAGCGCGAAGGTACTCGACGGCGGCGGCCATGAGTCGCGATCCGTGCCCTTGGCGCTGATGCTCCGGATCCACGACGAGCGCGAGCACTTCGCCGGTGGCGAGGTCATCGACGCAGTCCGGGTCGCTACTCGGACCGACCGCCGCGTATCCCACGATCGTGTCGGTCCCTGACGTTCCCTCGATCGCGACGAGGAGGCGGTGCCGGGTGGTGGGTGGATTGAGGATCCCGCTCGCCCACGCTGAGGCAATATCCATCGGATCGAGACCGGTGAGTATCGACTCCGGTAGGACGCCCGCGTATGTCTGATGCCAGGCGCGGATCTGAACGGCGGCGATGTCATCAACGTCGGATGTTCGCGCGAGACGCGCACCGGTGGGCATAGGCCCCATTCTCCTACAGAGCGCCGGCTGCCACGGATGTCCGCCGGGCTTCGTGGCGCGGTTGCCGTTAGTGTTCGTGACGTGCCTGAGCATCGGTCGATCATCATTCGCAGCGACATGACCGTCGAGTTGGTTCGATCGAGCGCGTCCGATGCCGACGTCGTGTTCGCTGCCCGGGTGTCGACCGTAGGGGAGCAGTCCCTCGAGGATGTCGACGCGGATCCGGCGTCCGCGAGGGGACTCATCGGCTACCTCATGCGCGAGCGCCACGGGAGTCCGTTCGAGCACAATTCGATGACCTTCTTCGTCCAGGCGCCCATCTTTGTTTGGCGCGAGCACATGCGTCACCGGATCGCCAGCTACAACGAGGAGTCGGGCCGCTACCGCGAACTCAAACCGGTCTTCTACGTTCCCAACCGCGAGCGGAATATCGTCCAGGTCGGCAAGACGGGCGCATACGAGTTTTTGCCCGGAAGCGATGATCAATATGACCTGATCGAGGCGTCGATGGTCGAGTCGTGCGCAAGAAGCTATGAGGCCTATCAGGGGATGATTGAGTCGGGCATCGCCCGGGAGGTGGCGCGCATGGTGCTTCCTGTCTCGATATATTCCAGCGCATATGTGACCATGAATGCGCGGGCCATGATGAATTTCCTGTCGCTTCGGCGCAAGGCTGAGGCTTCGCAGTATCCGTCATACCCCCAGCGAGAGATCGAGATGGTTGCCGAAGGCTACGAGCGGCAATGGGCCCGACTGATGCCCATGACCCACGCGGCGTTCGTAGCGGGGGGCCGTGTCGCACCATGACGCAGTAGCCTGTTGTCATGCCCGGACCTGTGACACCCAATGCGCCCTTCGGCGTGATCCTCACGGCGATGATTACGCCCTTTCTCCAAAATGGCTCGATTGACCTTGAGGGCGGCCAGCGGCTCGCGACCCATCTCGTCGATGACCTTGGGCACGACGGCCTCGTCATCAATGGCACGACCGGTGAGTCTGCGACGACGACTGACGAGGAGAACACCGACCTGCTCAGGGCAGTCGTGGAGGCGGTCGGCGACCGGGCGACCGTGGTGGCGGGGGTTGGATCCAATGACACGGCGCACTCCGTGCTCAGTGCTCGAAGCGCAATTGGGGTAGGGGCGCACGCGGTGATGGCGGTGAGTCCGTACTACAACCGCCCGCCGCAGGAGGGCCTCATCCGGCATTTCCACGCCATTGCAGATGCGAGCGACCTACCGATGATGGTCTACGACATCCCCAAGCGCACCGGTGTGGCGATCGAAACGGACACGCTCGTCCGGATAGCAGAGCATCCGAGGATCATTGCAAATAAGGATGCGAAGGGCGACCTTGAGGCTGCTCAATGGGGCATGGCCCGCACCGATCTCGCGTGGTATTCGGGCGATGACATCCTCAATCTGCCGCTCCTTTCTATCGGTGCCTGCGGAATGATTTCAGTGGTCGGTCACCTCGTCGGTGATCGGCTCAAGTCGATGGCCGAGGCATTCTGGGCAGGTGATGTACGGGGGGCGATCAGGATGAACCAGGAGTTGCTGCCGGTGTACGCGGGGGTGTTCCGTACTCAGGGCGTCATCACCATCAAGGCGGCCCTCGCAGATCAAGGACTCCCCGCCGGACCGGTGCGGTTGCCGCTCGTCGATGCAACCGCGGACCAGCGAGCGCTCCTGTGCCGTGATCTTGCTGCCGGACGAGTGCGCGGGTTCACGGCGTGATCCACGGCGAACTCTCCGCTCCACCCGCGCTCGCACCCGGTGCCCTGAGGATCTTCGCACTCGGTGGGCTCGGTGAAATCGGCCGAAATATGACGGTCTTCGAATTCGGTGGCCGGCTGCTGATCGTCGACTGCGGGGTGCTTTTCCCCGAGGAGACCCAGCCTGGAGTCGATCTCATCCTCCCGGACTTCGCCCCGATCAAGGACCGGCTCGACGATGTCGAGGCGATTGTGCTCACGCACGGCCATGAGGATCACATTGGAGCCGTGCCCTACCTGCTGAGGCTTCGGCAAGATATACCGCTCCTCGGCTCAAGACTGACGCTCGCCTTCCTCGAGGCGAAACTCAAGGAGCATCGAATAAAGGCTCGATCCCTTGACGTGGCCGCTGGCCAGGTCGAACGTCTTGGGCCGTTCTCCGTTGAGTTCCTCGCGGTGAATCATTCCATTCCGGACGCCATGGCTGTGGCGATCACCACCGCAGCGGGGGTGGTGCTTCACACGGGCGACTTCAAGATGGATCAGGTGCCGCTCGACGGCCGGATCACCGACCTCAACGGGTTCGCCCGTCTCGGCGACGCGGGAGTCGACATCCTGCTCGTCGACAGCACGAACGCCGAGGTGCCTGGCTTCGTTCCGAGTGAGCGCGACATCATCCCGGTGCTCGATGCCGTCTTCCTTCGAGCAGAGGGGAGGATAATTCTCGCGTCGTTCGCCTCGCACGTGCATCGCATCCAGCAGGTGATCGATATGGCCGGGCTCCACGGCCGCAAAGTGGCGTTTGTTGGCCGGTCAATGGTCCGCAACATGGGCATCGCACGCGACCTCGGATATCTCAGGATTCCAGGCGGCACCTTGGTGACCGTTGAGGAACTCAACGGAATGCCGGACGATGAAAGCGTGCTCATCTGCACCGGGTCGCAGGGCGAGCCGATGGCAGTGCTGTCGAGAATCGCCAATCGCGACCACGCGATCAGCGTGGGCCCCAAGGACACGATCGTCCTCGCTTCTTCACTCATCCCCGGCAATGAGAACTCGGTGTACCGGGTCATCAATGGCCTGACGAAGCTCGGTGCCACCGTTGTTCATAAAGGCAATGCCCTCGTCCATGTCTCCGGGCATGCCTCGGCGGGCGAGCTCCGCTACGTCTACAACATCGTGAAGCCGCGCCACGTGATACCCGTCCACGGCGAGTGGCGCCACTTGCGAGCGAATGCGGAGATCGCGCACAGCGTCGGTATCGACCTCGATCGAATTATCCTCGCGGATGACGGTGTCGTGGTGGATCTCGTCGATGGCCGGGCATCGATTGTCGGCTATGTGCCTGTTGGTCTCGTGTACGTCGATGGGGCGAGCGTCGGTGGGGTGACCGATGCGGCGCTCAAAGACAGGCGCATGCTGGGAGAGGAGGGGTTCATCTCCATTGTTGCCGCTGTTGACATGATCGACTCAAAGGTGGTTGCCGGTCCCGAAATTCACGCACGGGGCCTCGGGCTCGACGAACGAGCCTTTGACGAGGTGATTGACAGGGTTCGAGTCATCCTTGAGGAGTCCCTTGCTGATGGCGTGACGGATACCTACGAGCTTCAGCAGCGGGTGAGGCGGGCGGTCGGGAAGTGGGTGAGCACCTCTCACCGACGCAAGCCAATGATCGTCCCCGTCATTGTGGAGGCCTGACTCCACCGCACAAGAAACTTCGCGACACGCACTCGTGTGACGTGTGTGACGAACGGTACGGAAGGGGTTCGTCGGTACGCTAACCGGCATGGCTTCCCGTCCTCCTGCTCCCGCGCGCTCGCGAACTGCCCAACCGGCAAGTGGCCGCACGTCAGCGACCGCCCGCAAGCGAACCTCCTCGGGTCAGCCGCCGACGAAGGCTCCGGCGAAGAGGTCTCCGGCAAAGAAAACTCCCACAGGACGGGCACCGGCGAAGAAGTCACCCGCTCGGGCAACGACATCGCGACCTGCCACGACGCGGGCCACGACGCGGGCCACGACGCGGGCCACCGCGCGCAGGCCCGCCAAGCAAGCGACTCGGGCACGCCAGGCCGATGGCGGATTGCTCGTCCGGCTCTTTAGGGCCCTTGGTCGGGCCATCCGGTTCCTGTGGCTGGGGCTCGCCCATGGGTTTGGTGCGGTCGCTCGGGGGATCGGCCACGGTGCCAGCGACCTTGAGCCAGAGGAGCGCCGTGATGGGACCGCCCTGGCACTCATCGCAGTAGCGGGCATCCTCGCTGCTGGGATGTGGTTCGGGGTCGAAGGCTGGTTCGTTCAGTGGACGACCCAGGCCGGTGTAGCTCTCGTTGGCGCACTCGAATGGATCATCCCGCTCACCTTCCTCGCGCTTGCCTGGCGAACCCTGCGTCACCCTGAGGACCGGAAGTCCACCGGTCGGTGGGTCATCGGCACCGGGGCCCTCCTCCTGTCGATCATCGGCCTGTGGCACCTCGCACGCGGGGCATCGACGCCCAGCGATGGATCTGCTGCCATGTCCGGCGGGGGCGGGCTCGTTGGTTGGCTCGTCACTGCTCCGATCGTCGCGGCCATCGGGCCGGTCGTGGCAGGTTTCATCCTTGTCCTCCTGCTCGCCTTCGGCCTGCTCATCGTGACGGGAACGTCGCTGCCGATCCTGCGCGACGGAGTTTCCCTGCTCGTCGGAGGTCGGCGCGATGACACTGGAGCGCAAGGGGATAACGAATTCGACGAAGGCTACGACCTGGACGCCTACGACGATGAATATGACGATGTTGATGACTACGACGAAAGCTTGGCCCTTGAGCCGAGGCGTCTGCCCGTCGCCGAGCGATTTGGGTCCCCTGTCATCGACGGCGAACTCCACCCTGCGGCGGTCCTTATGTACGGCGTTGAGCAAGCCGGTCGGCCGATCGACCTCGAGAGCGCCCTGCGGCGAACTGAGCAGGTAGCGGGAGCATCAGCCGTACTGGAACAGATGGCCCTTGCCGCTGCCGCGCGGGAGGCCATCGAACGCGACGAGAGAATGCGCGACGAGCAACTCGAACGGGAACGTCTTGAGCGCGAACAGGCTGCGGAGGAGGCACGTGCTGCGGACTTCGCGCGGGTGCAGCGGGACCTTGATCGTGCCCTGAGGGCGCCGGGGGCTCATCCGGGCCGACAGGAGACTGTTGCGGTCGTCAAAGGTCCGCCGGCTCCTGAGCGGGCTGCGCGGCGCAAGGCTGAGCAATTGCCGCTCTCGGGCAATGGGATGTACCTGCTGCCCGACATGGCGCTCCTCAAGACCGGTCCCGCGCATAAGACTGCGACGAAGGCGAATGACCAGGTCGTCCAGGCCCTCACCGAGGTCATGGAGCAGTTTGGGATTGATGCACAGGTCACCGGATTCATGCGCGGACCGACGGTCACCCGCTACGAGATCGAACTCGGTCCGAGCGTCAAGGTCGAGCGGGTGACAGCACTGAGCAAGAACATCGCTTACGCGGTGGCGAGCGCCGACGTTCGAATCCTCAGCCCGATCCCTGGGAAGAAGGCCATTGGGATCGAGATCCCAAACACCGACCGGGAGCTCGTCCTCCTCGGCGACGTACTTCGCAGCGCCGCCGCGACGGGGGAGCAACACCCAATGGTTGCGGCCCTCGGCAAGGACGTCGAGGGTGGTTTCGTCTGCGCCAACCTCGCGAAGATGCCGCATATTCTTGTTGCGGGGGCCACGGGAGCCGGAAAGTCGAGCTGTATCAACTCACTCATCACCTCGGTTCTCATGCGAGCGACCCCGGATGAGGTTCGGATGATCCTCGTCGATCCGAAGCGGGTCGAACTCACGTCCTATGAGGGCGTCCCGCACCTCATCACGCCGATCATCACGAACCCGAAGAAGGCGGCGGACGCCCTCCAATGGGTCGTAGCTGAGATGGACCGTAGGTACGACGATCTGGCGCTGTTCGGCTTCCGCCATGTTGACGACTTCAACAAGGCCGTCGGCTCCGGACGGCTCACCGCTCCTGCGGGCAGCGAACGGGTCATGCGTCCGTACCCGTATCTGCTCGTCATCGTCGATGAACTCGCAGACCTCATGATGGTCGCCCCGCGTGACGTTGAAGAGTCGATCGTGCGCATCACGCAGCTTGCGCGCGCAGCCGGCATCCATCTTGTACTCGCGACTCAGCGCCCAAGTGTTGACGTCGTCACCGGGCTTATCAAGGCGAATGTTCCGAGTCGCTTGGCGTTCGCGACGTCAAGTCTCGCCGATAGCCGCGTCATCCTCGATCAACCGGGGGCAGAAAAGCTCGTGGGGCAGGGCGATGGTCTGTTTCTCCCCATGGGCACGAACAAGTCCATGCGAATCCAGGGTGCCTTCATCTCCGAGACTGAGATCAGGGCCGTTGTCGACCATTGCAAAAGCCAGACATTCGCGGCCTACGTCGAAGACGTGACGGCACCTGCCGTGAGCGTCAAGGAGGTCGACTCCGACATCGGCGACGACCTTGACATCCTCCTGCAGGCCGTGGAACTGGTTGTTTCGACCCAGTTCGGCTCCACCTCCATGCTCCAGCGCAAACTGCGCATCGGTTTCGCGAAGGCTGGTCGAATCATGGACCTGATGGAGTCACGTGGCGTCGTTGGCCCATCCGGAGGCTCGAAGGCCCGCGAGGTGCTCATGTCTTTAGAGGAACTTCCACAATTTCTATCGCTCCTACGCGGAGAGTAAAGGAGAATCCGAATGAAAACATCTGTTCTTGCTGCGCTTCGTCCCCGTGTGCGCTACGTTGAATCTTCTTTCGGCAACGAGGAGTTGGAGCCGGTGTCAGTAGGTGAGAGGCTGCAGCAGGCTCGCGAGTCCGCCGGTCTCTCAGTGGATGATCTCGCTGAATACACGAAAATTCGGGCAACCATCATCACTGCGATGGAGCATGATGATTTTTCCTACTGCGGTGGTGCCACGTATGCGCGGGGCCAAATTAGATCAATCGCCAAGGCGCTGCGCACGGATGCCGTGCCGATCATTGTTGAATTTGAGATCCAGATAGGGATGCCGCCTTCCGCGCGTTGAGTCCGTAGGCTGTCGGGGTGAAGCAACCGCAGCGCGTCTCCATCGTCACACTGGGCTGTGCTCGAAACGAGGTCGACTCCGAGGAACTAGCGGGGCGGCTCTCGGCGGCGGGCTGGGAACTCGTCGATGACCCGACTCACGCCTCGGCGGTACTGGTGAACACGTGCGGTTTCGTGGAGGTAGCGAAAAAGGATTCGATCGACGCGGTGCTCGCGGCCGCGGATCTCAAGCAGGCAACCGGAGGTCCCCGCGCGGTCGTTGCGGTTGGCTGCCTCAGCGAGCGTTATGGTCGGGACCTGGCTGCAGAACTCCCCGAGGCCGATGCCGTCCTCGGCTTTGATGACTATCCGGAGATTGCGGAGCGACTTACCCGTATCGTGGCGGGGGAACGGCATGTTCCGCACGCCCCTTCTGACCGTCGCCAGCTTCTGGCGATATCGCCCGTTGAACGTTCGGGGACTGCCACGTCGATACCTGGTCATGGAGCGAGTGAGGATTTGCCGGCGGGGTGGTCGCCGCCCGTACTTCGGCGCAGACTTGACGGCAGTCCAGTAGCACCGGTCAAGCTGGCTTCGGGCTGCGATCGCCGGTGCACATTTTGTGCCATCCCATCCTTTCGAGGGTCCTTCATTTCTCGGCCACCCGCCGACGTCATCGCCGAGATCGCCTGGCTCGTCAGCGAAGGTGTGCAGGAGATCGTCCTCGTGAGCGAGAACTCGACGTCATATGGCAAGGACCTCGGCGATCTCAGACTGCTCGAGACCCTGTTGCCTGCGATAGGTGAGGGCACCGGCGTTGGCCGAATTCGCGTCGCCTATCTGCAGCCAGCGGAAGTCCGGCCCGGCCTGCTTCAGGTGATCGCGCAAACCGCAGTGGTGGCGCCGTACTACGACCTGTCGTTTCAGCATGCGAGTCCATCGGTGCTGCGTCGCATGCGCCGGTTTGGCGGGCGCGAGGAATTCCTGGGCCTTATCGCCCAGATCCGCGAGCTCGACCCCCGGGCGGGTATCAGGAGCAACATCATCGTGGGCTTTCCTGGCGAGACCCAGGAGAACCTTGATGAGCTCGCCGCGTTTCTGGTCGATGCCAGACTTGATGCCGTCGGTGTGTTTGGCTACAGCGACGAGGACGGCACCGAGGCAGTGGGCCTCGCGAACAAGGTGGACACGGAGGTCATCCGGGAACGGGTCGAATCCATCACCGCGCTCGTCGAAGAGCTCATGGCGCAACGAGCGGAGGACCGCATCGGTGAGGCGTTGATCGTGCTGATCGAGACCATCGAACGAAACGATGCGGGGGATTGGATCGCGGTGGGGCGCGCGGGCCATCAAGGTCCGGACGATGGCGAGACAGTCCTTGTCCTTGAGCAGGCATCAGACGTAGCGGTGGGTGAATTCATCGCCGCTCTCGTCGTTGACACCGACGGAGTCGATCTGATTGCGGAACGGTCGTGAATCCCGCCCAAGCTGAGCCGGCAAGACACCCGGCGAGCAACGCGCCTGTCCTGAACGTCCCAAATGCGCTCACGTTCTTGCGTCTGCTGTGCGTGCCGGTCATGGTGCTGCTCCTGTTCTCGGGCGGTGGCGGAGCCGGACTCGCCCGTGATAGCGCGGCACTCGTGTTCGTCATTGCGTCGATTACGGACCTCATCGACGGAGCAGTGGCGCGCAAGTTCGGGCAGGTAACGAACGTTGGGAAGATCGCCGATCCACTGGCTGACAAGGCGCTTATCGGGTCCGCGCTCATTGGTCTGTCCATCCTCGGAGATCTGCCGTGGTGGGTGACAATCGTGATCCTTGTGCGCGAAGTTGGGGTGAGCCTGCTCCGCCTATGGGTGATCGAGCACGGGGTGATCTCGGCCAGTAGGGGTGGAAAGCTCAAGACGGTGGTCCAGACCGTCGCGATCACCATGGTTCTCGTCGTCGTTCCGGGATTGCCCTGGTGGGGCGCGGTGAGCAGTCTGGTCATGGGCGCCGCTGTTGCCCTGACCATCGTCACGGGAATTGACTACCTGGTACGCGCGCTTCGGCTTCGGTCGGTAGCCGCGGGAATCATCACGGACGATGGCGCGCTGCGTTGAGTTCGGCTGATCGCGTCGTACACCTGCTCCGCGAGCACGGAAGGACCCTCGCCACCGCAGAGTCGCTCACTGCGGGGCTGCTCGCCTCGACGATCGCCGAGGTCCCAGGATGCTCGTCGGTTCTTAGGGGCGGAGTCGTTGCCTACGCCACCGATGTCAAGCGCACGGCGCTGGGCATTGACGAACTTGCGTTGAAGCAAGTGGTGAGCGAGGCGGTTGCGGTGGGTATGGCCATCGGGGCCACGAGGGTGCTTGGCTCGGATATCGGCGTCGGCACGACTGGCGTCGCAGGCCCCGAGTGGCTGGACGATCAGGCGCCCGGAACGGTGTGGATTGCGGTCCACGATGCGCGAAGCATACGGACGCAGTCGCGACTTTTGCGCCTTACGGGCACTCGTGAGGAGATCAGACGTGGAACAGTCGATGCCTGCCTCGAGGCTATCGAGGCCGTCGTTCGTGAGGCAGCACCATGAAGGGTCGGAACATCGAGAGGCACGTCGGAATAATGGCGGGTGTCCTCGGTGTTGGAGACAGCAATGGAGATTGAATCTGCTCCCGATGTGGCGCATGTCAGCCTGCCGGGATAACGTGTGATCGAGGATTAGGAAGGGAGGTCGTGCGATGATCGTTTTGAGGCATGTCATCGGTGATGAACTACGTCGTCGGCGACAGGACCAGGGGCGCACCCTGCGTGATGTGTCCGCAGCCGCTGCTGTGTCCCTCGGCTACCTTTCAGAGGTCGAGCGGGGCCAGAAGGAGGCCTCAAGCGAGTTGCTTGCCGCGATCTGCGGCGCTCTTGATGTCCCTCTCTCGGATGTCATGCACTCGGTCACGAATCACCTCGTGGAGGCAGAGCACCCTCGCGTCGCTGTGCACGCGAACTAGGCGCTCGACACCATCATCTGGCCTTCTGTGGGGCGTGTTTCCCTTCCTCGCCGTTGTGGTGGGGAGCGGCGGTGCGGCTGACCGATTTCTGGGAACGGATGGACGAGATCCACGGCCCGGGCTATTCGCAATCGTGGGCCCGCGACGTTGTCCTTTCTCCCTTGGGATGCACGGCGGCGGAGGCAATCGAGCGGGGTTTCGACACCAAGGAAATCTGGCGGGCGGTCTGCACGGTCGTTGAGGTGCCTTCTCGGCTGCGATGATCCCCGGCATCCGATCTCGCTAGGCCTATCGTGACGTTATTGTCAGGGCATGTTCGGGCGTGAGAGGCAGCGTGAGCCGGAGTTGTCGTACCTCACGGTTGTGACGTACGGACGGACAGGCAGCACCGCGATCCAGTCGGCTCTCAATGCCCTTCCCGGTGTGGTGGTGCGCGGCGAGAACTACGGGGCGATGCGGGGGCTGCGCACGTACCTCCAGTCGGTTGCCGAGACCGCTGACCGTCACCATGCCGGCCGGCCTGACCATCCCTGGTACGGATCGGCGCGACTTGACCCTTCGGCCGTGCTCGCCGATCTGCGCCGACATGTCGTCGAGTTCATCCTGCGGCCGAGCCGCGGCACCCGAGTCATCGGTTTCAAGGAGGTTCGCTACGAGCCGGGTCACTTCGCCACCTACGACCTCCTCCTTGAGTACCTGATCTTCCTCGGCCAATTGTTCCCGGGGCTGACCTACCTCATGAATGTTCGAGATCCCGCGGATGCGGCCCGCAGTGGATGGTGGCCCGGCAATGACCAGGCGCTGGAGGTGCTAGGCACGACCCGGGATTGGATGGCGACAGCCGTCGCGGACCTAAACGACCTCTACGGACACGGGCGAGCGGTGCTCGTCGACTACGCCGACTGGCAGGCCGACGCCGCCGTGCTCATCGCTGCGTTTGATGCGCTCGGACTTCCGAAGGATGATGCGGCCGTGATGATGGCGCTCGATGCTCGGCTCACCCATGGGCCGCATGGAGAGCAGGAATCGCCCGATTCTGCGAGGGGCCCGGAATGAGCAATGCCACCGTCGCGCCCACGATGGTGGAAGGTGCCCAGCGCAACGCGCTACGGGTGCTCTCCACCGGGTCAGTGCTCGGGGGCATCGCTATCGCGGGCGCAATCCCGGCCGGGTCCCTCCTTGCGGCATCCATTGCAGACTCCGAGGGGGCCGCCGGATTCGCCCAGACGGCTGGGGTGCTGGGCGCTGCCCTTCTCGCACTGCCGCTTGCGCGAATCGCCCTATCCCATGGCCGTCGAGCGGCTCTCGCTACGGGATACGGGATCGGTGCAGTGGGAGCCGTCGTCGTGATCCTGGGGGCAGTGCAGCGAAGCCTCCCACTCATCCTCATCGGATGCGTCATGGTTGGAGTTGCGTCGGCTTCCGGTTATCAGGCGCGTTATGCCGCTACCGACCTCGCTCACGACGATCACCGGGCCCGGGCACTGTCGCTCGTCGTCTGGGCCGGGACCATCGGTGCGGTGCTCGGTCCAAATCTCCTTGATGCCTCGGGAGCTCTCGGTCTCGCACTCGGCCTTCCGCAACTCGCCGGGCCGTATGTCGTGTGCCTTGTCAGCCTCGGACTCGCGGCGCTTGTGCTCTTCGTGTTCCTTCGACCGGATCCCTACCTCATGTCGGTCGAGCGGCGACGGGGGACCGCGGACGAGAAACCCAAGCCGCGATTGCGCGATGGGATCGGGCACCTCGCAGGTAGGCCGCGAGCGGTCCTCGGGATCGGCGTGATCGCCATTGGTCACGTCGTGATGGTCATGGTTATGGTCATGACGCCGGTGCACATGGCTCATGTCGATGTATCGCTAAGGCTCATCGGTCTCGTCATTAGCGTCCACGTGGCGGGCATGTATGCGTTGTCGCCGCTCGTTGGCTGGACGGTGGACCGAGTCGGACGGGTGCCGGTCGTCGTCATGGGTATCGGCATCCTCACCGTCGCCTGCGTGCTTGCCGGGGTCGCTTCGGGTGATGACGTCACCCTTCTTGGTTTCGGGTTGTTCCTTCTCGGCCTGGGCTGGTCATGCACGCTTATTGCAGGTTCGACGCTCGTGACCGATGAGGTGGCGGCGCCGGATCGTCCATCAGTCCAAGGACTATCGGATGTTGTGATGAATGCGGCGGGGGCAGTCGGGGGAGCACTGGCTGGACTCATCGTGCTCGCGAGTTCCTACGGTGTGCTCTGCGCCGCGGCGCTCCTGCCGCTCTTTGGCCTCGGGGTATGGGTCGCAGCGCCGTCCTCGAGGCGAACCTCTGCGAGGACCTGAGTCACCCCTTGGCGCAGGCATGACGATGTCGTGCTGCGTGTCGTCGGCGTGTCGGATACCTTCGAACAGGCGTTCGATATAGGTTGAGAACCTGACATGGATCCGGATGCTGTCCACAGTTTGGGAGCAACGTCTTCGTCAATGTCACAGGCTCGACCTAAGTTCTGAGCACCAACATTCGAACCGACTCAAGGAGACGACATGGCAAGCGCCGCCAACGACCGCGAAAAGGCATTGGACTCTGCCCTCGCCCAGATCGAACGCCAATTCGGCAAGGGCTCGATCATGCGCCTCGGTGAGGAGGGTCGCGCTCCGATGGACGTCATCCCTACCGGGTCTATCGCCCTTGACGTCGCGCTTGGGATCGGCGGCTTGCCCCGCGGCCGGATCGTCGAGATCTACGGCCCGGAGTCATCGGGCAAGACCACACTGGCACTGCACGCCATCGCGAGCGTTCAAAAGGCAGGCGGTCTTGCCGCCTTCATCGACGCAGAGCATGCACTCGATCCCGACTATGCCTCGCGCCTCGGCATCGACCTTGACAGCCTCTATGTGTCTCAGCCCGATACCGGCGAGCAGGCCCTCGAGATCACTGACACCCTCGTTCGATCTGGCGCACTAGACCTCATCGTGATCGACTCGGTGGCAGCGCTCGTGCCCCGAGCAGAGATCGAGGGCGAGATGGGCGATAGCCACGTCGGACTTCAGGCCCGGCTCATGAGCCAGGCCCTTCGCAAGATGGCCGGCGCATTGAGCAACACGAACACGACCTGCATCTTCATCAATCAGCTTCGCGAGAAGATCGGCGTCATGTTCGGCTCGCCCGAGACGACAACGGGTGGCAAGGCACTGAAGTTCTACGCCTCTGTGCGCCTCGATGTCCGTCGAATCGAGACCCTCAAGGGTGGCACCGAAGCCGTTGGCAACCGCACCCGCGTGAAGGTCGTCAAAAACAAGGTTGCGCCGCCCTTCAAGCAGGCCGAGTTCGACATCCTCTACGGGGAGGGTATTTCCCGCGAGGGCTCGCTTATCGACCTTGGCGTCGACTGTGGCATCGTGAAAAAGTCCGGCGCCTGGTACACCTACGACAGCGACCAGCTCGGCCAGGGCAAGGAGAATGCCCGCACATTCCTCAAGGACAACCCCGATCTCGCCGACGACATCGAGAAGCGAATTAAGGATCACATGGGCATTGGCCCGCGGGTCGATGCACCGGCGGATGAGCATGCGCCTCGTTCAACACCGCCTGAGTCTGTGGCCGGCGCGGCCGGTGTGGGTGCCAAGCGCGCCGAGTCCGCCGCGTCAAAGCGGGCAGCAGTCGTTTCCATTGACGGCTAAGTCCGCGCGAGGGTTCGGGTCGTCATGGCGAGGTCTTCTCGAAGGTTCGAGCGGGCTCGGTCAAACGAATCGGCGGACGACTCTCTCACCGACCCGCAGCATGAGGCGAGTTCGGAGGGTGCAGCCAGAGCGATCGTCCTGCGACGGCTAAGCGCATCTGCCCGCACCCGTTACGAGCTTGACGAGGACCTGACGGACCGAGGATTCCCGGCCGACGTCATCGAGTGCGTCCTTGACCGGTTCGAGGAGGTCGGGCTCGTTAATGACGCCGAGTTTGCCGAGCTGTGGGTGGCCTCACGACATCGAACTCGAGGGGCGGCAAGATCGGTGCTTCGTCGAGAACTGCGGAACAAGGGCGTGAGCGACGAGCTGGCAGAGTCGGCGCTCGCGGGGATTTCATCCGAGGACGAGCTGGTTCGCGCAAGGGCGCTCATCGACCGCAAGCTCATTACCCTTCGAAGTGCAAGCCGTGATCAGTCTCAACGCCGACTCGTCGCCTACCTCCTTCGCCGGGGCTACCAAGGCGGGGTTGCGTTCGCCGTCGTGTCGCAGGCACTCGATTTGCACGATGTTCAGATGGACGGATAGGTTGTTTCGCGAGCGGAATAGCGCTGAACCATCCCATCTCAAGGAGTGCTCATGCCCGGCCTTTCATCGTGGGCAGTACGCCGCCCCGTTATCGCGCTCATCTGCTGGCTCGCTGCGCTCGTCGCGGTGGTGGGCCTTGGCGTTGGCGTCGGCGGCACGCTCAACGACTCGTTCGAACTTCCTGATACCGAGTCGACGGCGGCCCAGGACCTGTTGATGGAATTGCCGAATGCAGGCGCCGCGACGGGTGCCTCTGCTCGGGTGGTGTGGTCACCGGCAAGTGGCACGGCGGTAGATGAGGCTGCGGTTGCGAAGGTGAAGCCGCTGCTCGACACGATCGCCGCGCTGCCGTCGGTTGATTGTGTGTCGACCCCCTTCGGTCCTGGACTGGGCAAGGCATGCCCGCCGATGCAGGCCGGAGCCTCGGAGGCCGACCTTGAGGCCATGCCGGAGGATCAGCGGGCCGCGTTCTCTGATGCATCCAAGGCGGCCCAGCAGGCGATGTCGCCGGTGAGTCCCGATGGACGCGTCGCTTATGCCACGGTCTCGTTCTCCTCGGACGGAGGTCAGATCCCGACCCAGGATGCCAAGGCCATTCTTGATGGTGTGAAGGCTCTCAACGGGTCCGAGATCGCAGTGGGCGCCAACGGTCAGGTTCTTGATTTCGCTGGCCAGGAGCCTCCGAGCAGCGAGGGTATCGGAATCCTTGTAGCGATCGTCATCCTCCTCATTGCATTCGGCTCGATCATTGCGGCCGGCATGCCGATCGTTGTTGCAGTCGTCGGACTGGCAATGGGTCAAATGGCGATCCTCGTGGTCGCTAATTTCCTCGATGTCGCGACCTTCGCCCCAACGCTGGCGGCGATGATCGGACTTGGCGTTGGCATCGACTACGCGTTGTTCGTCATGAACCGGTTCCGCCAGGCGGTCCTCGCCGGCCACGCGCCGAAGGATGCCGCGATGGAGGCTGTGGAGACCGCAGGCCGGGCAGTCCTGTTCGCTGGTGGAACCGTCATCATTGCTCTGCTCGGTCTGTTCGTGCTGCGAATCAACTTCTTCGTTGGACTGTCGGTGGCAGCGTCCCTCACAGTGCTCATGGTCATGCTGTCGGCGCTGTGGATGCTGCCAGCGCTGCTCAGCCTGCTGGGCGCGAAGGCGCTTGGTCTGCGTATGCCGTGGGGGAAGAAGCCTGGCGTCGTGCACCCCGAAGGCGTGGCCTGGGCGAAGTACGGTCGCCGCCTTCAACGGCGTCCCATCATCCCTGCGGCTATTTCGCTGCTCGTTGTGCTTGTGCTTGCGATCCCGCTCTTCAGCCTGCGGCAGGGCTTCTCCGATGACTCAGGCAAGGCGGTCGGAAGTCCTGGAAGAGTTGCCTTCGACCTGATGAGCGAGGGCTTCGGGGCTGGCGTGAATGGGCCGTTCTTCTTTGCGGTGAAGTTGGGGCAGCCTCGCGATATGGAGGCCTACGGCGCGATCGTCAATGGGCTGGCAACGGCGGATGGCGTGGCGGGCACACTCCCGACTCCAGCGATGCTTCCATTGATCGCGGGTAATCCCGGGTCATTCAGTGAGGACGGAATGGTGGCCTCGATCATGGTCGTGCCAGCGTCAGCCCCACAGGATGAGGCCACAACGCAACTGCTCGACCGACTTCGCACCGAGGTCGACCCCGGGCTAGAGCAGGCAACGGGGTCGAAGATTTACGTTGGCGGAGCGCAAGCGATCACGAGCGATTTCACGACCGTCCTCACGGACGCGCTGCCGATCTTCCTGCTGGTTGTCGTTGGGTTCGGCTTCCTTGCGCTTACCTTGCTCTTTCATTCAATCGTTGTCCCGCTCACCGCCGCGGTTACCAGCCTGCTGAGCTTCGGAGCCGCAATGGGCATCACGGTGGCGGTTTTCCAGTGGGGGTGGCTCGCCGGTCCACTCGGGATCTCAGGGACGGGTCCGATCATGCCCTTCCTGCCGATCATGGTGTTCGCCATCCTCTTTGGTCTGTCAATGGACTACCAGGTGTTCCTCGTGTCCCGAATGCAGGAGGAGTGGGCGCGGACTGGCGACAACGCAGCATCAGTTCGCCGAGGCCTTGCGGGCTCGGGCAGGGTGGTGATGATCGCGGCGGCGATCATGGCGAGCGTGTTCCTGGCATTCGTCCCGACGCCTGATTCGACGATCAAACTGTTCGGCATCGCTCTCGCATCTGCGGTCATCATTGATGCATTCATTGTGCGGCTCATTCTCGTTCCGTCGCTCATGTCGATGCTCGGCAAGGCGAACTGGTGGCTGCCGGAATGGCTCGACAGAATCTTGCCGAAGGTGCAGATTGAGCCGGGTGAAGACGAGGTCGACGATGATGCGAAGCCGTTGCCAGCCAGCACCTCCGCGCCCGTTGTCGGGTAGGCGTCCACACGCGTGGGCATCGTCCGTATCAGCGACCCGGCTGATGCAAGGCTCGCCGATTATGTGAGCCTTACTGATGTGGCCCTGCGGTCGCGCCATGAACCGTCCGTGGGACTGTACATCGCGGAGAGCTCGGAGGTCATTCGAATCGCGGTCGGTGCTGGTCACCGGCCGCGATCCTTCCTCTTGGCCGAACGCTGGCTGGAGGACCTCGGCCCTGTTCTATCGGAGGTGAATGCTGGGACGGACGGAGATGTGCCGGTGTTCGTCGCCGATCCACAAACCCTGCGCGCCATCACGGGCTTTCATCTCCACCGTGGCGCGCTCGCCGCCATGCACCGACCGCCGCTCGCGCCTGTGGGGGAGTTGATCGTCGGGCTCTGCTCTGGGGAGGGCCCGGTGCGGGTGGTGGTTCTCGAGGACATCGTTGACCATACAAATGTTGGGGCAATCTTCCGAAGTGTTGCTGCGCTCGGTGCCCATGCGGTGCTCGTGTCTCCACGGTGCGCTGACCCCCTCTACCGTCGCAGCGTGCGCGTGTCGATGGGAACGGTGTTCCTCGTTCCGTGGACGAGGATGACCGACTGGCACGATGGGGTCGAGGACCTGCGATCGAAGGGCTTCGTGATTGCAGCGCTCGGCCTCGGGGATGACTCCGTGGACCTAGATGTCTTTGCGACCTCGGCCCCGGAGCGACTGGCCCTCGTGTTTGGCACCGAGGGTGATGGCCTGTCATCGTCGGCCGTCGGATCAGCGGACCTAAGGGTTCGCATTCCGATGGCCGGGGGAGTCGACTCCTTGAATGTTGCTGCTGCTTCGGCTGTCGCCCTGTGGGCGCTGCGATCCTCGGCTAGCGTTTAGGGAAACGAGGGTCTGGAGAACTATGTCGCACTCAAATGAGGCCTTCTCGGCTGACAATCGGACGACGAGCACGGCGACCGAGATCAGCGACGGGATCTTCGCCTACGTGCAGGCCGACGGTACGTGGTGGATCAACAACACGGGCTTCCTGGTGGGTAGGCGGGGAGTCGTGAGCATCGATGCCTGCGCGACAGCGCGCAGAACGACCGCTTACCTAGAGGCGATCACCGCGGTCACCCAGACCCCGGTGCGCACCCTCATCAACACCCATCACCATGGCGACCACACCTTCGGCAACTATTTGTTCACAGAGGCGACGATCGTCGCCCACGACGGCGTGCGCCAGGGAATGGCGGCATGGGGTGTGCCGAAGTCCGCACCGTTCTGGACCGAGGTGGAATGGGGACCCGTTGAACTCGTACCGCCGTTCCTCACCTTCGAGGATCGGGTGCGCGTCTACGTCGACGAACTCGTGTGCGAGGTGGCGCATGTGGGCACGCCGGCTCATACGGTCAGCGACTCCGTCGTATGGATCCCGGAGCGCGGGGTACTCTTCAGCGGCGATCTCATCTTCAACGGCGGAATGCCCTTCCTGCTGCAGGGTTCGATCAGCGGTGCCCGGGTGGCCCTTGACTCGATTCGGGCTCTCGGGGCCCAGATCATCGTTCCGGGTCACGGCCTTGTCTGCGGCCCGGAGGCGATTGAGGAGGTTGATCTCTATCTCGCCTTCGTCCAGATGGCTGCGCTGGATGGTCACGCGGCGGGGCTCACGCCTCTGGAGATCGCGAGGGACCTCGATCTAGGCGAGTTCGCGGCGCTCTCGGATCCCGAGCGCATCGTAGGGAACCTTCACCGCGCCCTCGCTGAGATCGATGGCCTGCCGCCCGGTGCGCCGATTGATGCGCACGCTGCTCTCGCCGACATGGTGGAGTTCAACGGAGGAAGGCCCCTGACGTGCCTCGCCTGATGGCGCAGCGTGCCAAGGCGCTCGGCATGAGCGGCAATGAGGCAGGACGGCA
>CAMCSO010000006.1 GCA_945877545.1 Bifidobacterium breve
GTGACTGCACCTGATCACTGGAAGGTCGTGAGCAACTCGCCGACACCAGTGCCAACAGCTGTGTCCGAGGCAGTCGCCCGCTGGGAGTTCGCCCCGACCCCGCGCATGTCGACCTACATCACCGCCCTCGTCGCCGGGCCCTATCACGAAGTGAGCGATGAGTACGCCGGACCGTACGGCACGTATCCGATGGGCGTCTTCTGCCGCGAGTCGCTCGCTCAATACCTCGACGCCGACGACATCTTCGAGTTAACGAAGCAGGGCTTTGCGTTCTTTGAGGAGCAGTTCAAAACCCCTTACGCATTCGGCAAGTATGACCAACTCTTCGTGCCCGAGTTCAATGCTGGCGCGATGGAGAACGCAGGATGCGTGACCTTCCTCGAGGACATGGTCTTCCGCTCCAGGGTGACCGACGCCGCCTACGAGCAGCGTGCCAACACGATCCTCCACGAGCTCGCGCACATGTGGTTCGGCGACCTCGTCACCATGTCATGGTGGGACGATCTGTGGCTGAACGAGTCATTCGCCGAGTGGGCCTCCCACTACGCCAACGTCAACGCCACCCGCTACACCGATGCCTGGACAACCTTCTCCAACCAGCGCAAGGCGTGGGCCTACCGTCAGGACCAACTGCCCTCGACCCATCCGATTGCGGCCGACATGGTCGACCTCGATTCGGTTCGCGTCAACTTCGATGGCATTACCTATGCGAAGGGCGCCTCAGCGCTTCGCCAGCTCGTCGCGTGGGTGGGCGAAGCCGAATTCCTCGCTGGGGTCAAGACATATTTCGTCAAGCACGCGTGGGGAAACACTGAGCTCTCGGACCTGCTGTCCGAGCTCGAGGTGACCTCGGGTCGCGATCTGTCGAACTGGACGCAAGAGTGGCTTCGAACGAGCGGGGTGAACCTCATGCGCCCGGCGCTCACCGTTGATGGGGCGGGCAGTTACGCCTCGTTCGCCATCCTTCAGGAGCCGCCGACCTCGCCCGAGGGAATCGAGCCGATCCTGCACTCGCATCGCATGGCGATTGGCCTGTATGACCTCAACGATGGCGTTCTCACTAGGCGCGAGCGCATCGAGCTCGATGTCGTCGGCGCGCGAACCGACGTGCCTCAGCTGGTGGGCACGCGGCAGCCGGACTTGCTCCTCCTCAACGACGACGACCTCACCTTCACGAAGATCCGCCTCGACGAGCGGTCATGGGCCACCGCCGTAGACCACCTCGGCCAGATCGATGACTCCCTCGCCCGAGCGCTCGTCTGGGGAGCCGCTTGGGACATGACGCGCGATGCCGAGGTGTCGACCGGCGACTACCTCTCCCTCGTGCTGAGCGGCGTCGGCGCCGAGTCCGACATCGGAGTCGTTCAGGTCATCCTGCGTCAGCTGAAGACCGCGATCGACTTGTACGCCGCTCCTGAGAACCGCACTCCCAACCTCGAGCAACTGGCCTCAGGCATGCTCGCGCTGGCAACAGCCGCCGAGCCAGCGAGCGATCGGCAACTCGCATTCACTAGAGCGTTCCTAGGATCCGCGGTGACGAAGGATCACCTCGCCATCCTGAAGGGCCTGCTTGACGGATCGGTCACGTGGGATGGCCTGGCGATCGACACCGACCTGCGCTGGTCTCTACTCCAGCGGCTCGTATCGCAGGGCGAGGCCGACGAGTCGCTCATCGAGGCCGAGTTGGCAAGCGACGACACAGCGACCGGCCGCCGGCAGGCCGCAGTCGCGCGGGCAGCGCGACCGACAGCCGTCGCAAAGGAACTGGCGTGGGCCGACATCATCGATCGCCATGACCTGCCGAACGCACTCATGAACGCGACGATCGGCGGCTTCGTCCAGCCCGATCAGGTTGATCTCCTGCGCCCGTATCGAGCCGCCTACTTCGAGGTGCTGCCCCGGGTCTGGCGGGAGCGCACGATGGAGATGGCCCAGGACATCACGATGAGCCTGTACCCGGCCTACCTTGTGGAAGAGCAGACCCTGGCCCAGACCGATGCGTTCCTATCAGCACCTGATCTCGCAGCTCCGCTGCGAAGGCTGCTCGGCGAGGGCCGCGACGGCGTGGTCCGGGCAATGCGCGCAAGAGCAAGAGACATCACCTAACCCCTCGTTCATCTGGCCCAGAATCCGGGTCGCCTGAACGATTCAGCCCGGGATTTGGCGGTATTCGTTCATCCTGCCCAAGCGGGCTGTGGATAGTCGTTTGACGATTCAGAGCGCACCTTCCACAGTGCTCCTATGCCCGGAGCCAATCGAACCGCTCACGACACCCAATCTCTCCGAGACTCCGTCCGCCTGCTCGCAGCGATGCAGGGACGCGTCTTTCGGAGAGAGGACCTCAGTACTTGGGGGCACGACGCAACCGTCGTTCAGGCTATGGTCCGGAAGGGTCATTGGCGAAAGATCCGCTACGGCATTTACGCCGACACCGATGACTTGCGCAGTTCCGAGGGTGATGCACGCTTGATGCACGCAATGGAGTGCGCTGCCGCAGTCAAGGCGCTGCGCCTTCCCGCCTTCGTCTTCGGACCCTCGGCAGCGCTTCTGCACCAACTTCCTCTCCAAAACGGTCTCGCCGACAATCCCCATCTCGTCCGCTACCCATACCGCGACATTCGCGTGCTCAACCGCTCCGCAAAGCGGTCTGAGTCACTGCCGAACGTGAGCGTCGTGAGCCACGAACTTCATCCCGCCCAATTGACCGCTTGGGAGGGCATCCCAATTGTCGGGCGACCGCTGGCCGCAGTGAGTGCGGCCTGCTATGCGCGGCCAGATTGGGCCGTCGGTCTGCTCGACGCGGTGCTCTGGGACGGGTCCGCGACCCGGGAGAGCCTCAACGAGATCATCGGGGAATGGCCACTCCTCCGCGGCATCGGCACGGTGCGTAGGGCGATCGAACTCGCCCGCCCGGGAGCCCAGACAATTCTCGAGACCCTCTCGCGAGTGCGACTAGTACGGGCTGGTCTCGAGGATCCAGCGTTGCAGCGCGAGTTTCGCGATGAAGTCGGCCTCATCGGATATGCCGACATGTTCTGGGAGTCACTCGGCGTCATCGGCGAGGCTGATGGCCAGATGAAATATGAGACGCGGGTGGACATCTTCAACGAGAAACTCCGCGAGGACAGGCTTCGGGCGCTCGGCTACATCGTCGTGCGATGGACCTGGGACGAGATCATGACTGATCCAAAGGCCGTCGCAAGGCGCATCCTTGTGGGGTCGCAAATTTCGCGACGACGTGCCAGTTGACGCACGAAACCCCCGTGGGCCAGATGAACGAATCAGGCTGAAATCCGTCTTGAATCGTTCAGGCTGCCCAGATTCTGGGGCAGATGATTCTGGGTCAGATGAAGGGGGGCTTGGGGTTAGGCGGGGCCGTCTTCGTGGACGACGTGCGGGGCGCGGGCTCGTTGGGCGAGGAGGTTGACCGCGTCGCGTATTCCGCCGACGAGATCACCTGCCTCGAACGAGGATCTCATCGCGAGCACCGCGAGCTCACAGGACCGATCATCGAGTGCGCGCGCAGCATGGCTGCCGGTGACGATCTCGATGGACCGAGCATCCGGATCGACCGCTACGAGCACAGCGCCCGGCGCATCAGCTAACTGAGCGTGCCTGGCAACCGCTGAATCGCGGCCGCTCGGCAGTTCACCGACGAAGATGCCAAAGGACAGGCCGCTGATCTCGCGGCCAAGATCAATAACCCGCTGCAGGTCGCTGACCTGCCCTCTGGAGAAATCACTACCAGGTGCCATGTGCTCCACCTCCCACTGCTGACGATGACGCTGCCCCGATCTCGCGAGGAAGACGCGACGGATCCGGCAGCGCGCCAGACGTCTGGATGAACAGACTGCCACCGGACGCACCCGCCTCAGACGCCACCTGGGCACGACCAGAACGGGTCCATGATGCGGCAAAAACGAGGAGTGCGACGAGCACGGCGAACGCCGCCGGGATGCCGAGGAATATGAGGAGAGCCTGGCCTGAATTCACGTCATAACCCTAAGGGATTGTCCCGCTTCACCATTGGCCGGACGGTCGCCACGAGGTGCTCGACTCGCTCCGGCGCAGCGAGGAAATCATCGAGCAGGACCGGCCGGCCACTCGAATCAGTCATCGGGACCCGCCAGTTCGGATACTCCTGATCAGTGCCCGGCTGGTTCTGCGCCCTGCGGTCGCCGAAGGCGTCGGGCAGCGAGATGCCGAGTAGTCGGGCCGGCGACGCGGCGAGCGCCCGGTGAAGGGCGACAACCATGGCGGCCAGCCCCTCGTCGGTCGCGAGGTCAGCCGATGAGTCAAGCCAGCCCTCGGAGACGAGCAGTCCGGCCCACTCCCGACGTTCGCGGGCGGCATCTGCCCGCTCGACCTCGACCGGGCGAGCGAGCAGTCCGAGTTCAGCTCGGATTCGCACATGCTCATCACGGAGATAGCCCGCCGTGGGCGGAAGATCGTGGACGGTGACGCTGGCGAGCACCTCGCGACGCCAAGATGACGGCGGCTTCACCGCGCCGGAATCCTGCCGCTCGAACCACAGGATGCTCGTGCCGAGAATCCCCCGGTCGGCGAGTGCTTCCTGGACCCACGGCTCGACGGTACCGAGATCCTCCCCCACGATGACCGCACCAGCACGCTGCGCCTCGAGGCACAAAATGCCGAGCATGGCATCGTGATCAAGCCTCACGAAGGTCCCCTCGGATGCCGGGAGGCCGCGCGGCACCCACCACAGTCGAAAGAGTCCGAGGACGTGGTCGATGCGCATGCCCCCGGCATTGCGGAGGACCGTTCGAAGCATGTCGCGGTATGGCAGGAACCCGGCCTCCGCAAGTGCATCCGGCTGCCATGGTGGCTGCGACCAGTCCTGCCCCATCTGGTTGTACATGTCCGGTGGGGCCCCGACGCTCACCCCGCGGGCCAGGACATCCTGAAGGGCCCAGGCGTCCGAGCCGGCCGGATGGACCCCGACCGCTAGATCGTGCATGATCCCGATTGCCATGCCGGCTTCGCGTGCTGCCCGCTGAGCACGGCCGAGCTGGGTTTGGATCTGCCATTGCATCCAGCGGTGGAAGTCGACGGCCGCGGCGTTCGCGGCGCGAAAGGCTTCGACGGCCGGGCTTCGCGGGTGGCTGAGTTCCGCGGGCCATGCAGTCGGGTCGTTGCCGAACATGTCGCTCATGACGCACCAGGTGGCGAAATCCACGAGACCGATGCCCTCGTGAAGGCAGTAGTCGCGAAACTGCTCCGCGCGATCAGGTGACATCGGAAGGGTCGCGATGCTCTCGAGTACCGCCCGTTTCGCCCCCCAGCAGGTGTCGCGATCAAGGAGGGCATCAGTGAGGTTCATCTGCTGCAGGGTGGACGCCAACTCCTCCGCGCGTTCGCGGGTCGCCGCCGGCAGCGATACGAATTCCGGAATGTCCTGAACACGCAGGTAGAGGGGATTTGCGAACCGCCGGGTGACCGGCAGGTACGGGGATGGCGCCATCGGGGCACTGGGCGCCGCAGCGTGCAGGGGGTTGATGAGGAGGAAGCCGGCACCGAGGCGCCTGCCGCTCCACGACGCGAGGTCCGCGCAGTCCCGAAGGTCACCGATCCCCCACGACCGACGCGAGCGTGTCGCGTAGAGCTGCGCCATGAATCCCCACTGACGCTCGCCGATGATGCGCTCAGGATCGAGGCGACTCGGGGTCATGACGAGGGTGGACGACACCAGCGACTCGGCGGTCTGGGCGATGACCGTATGCCAACCGAGGTCGAGGTCACCCGGCACCGTGAAACTCGCCTCACCGATGAGGACGCCATCGACGAGCACCGGGTCGACCCAATAATCCATCTGATCGAGCTGGCGGCGTGAACCGTCCTCCAGTTCGACGCGCACGACAACCTTCGTCCCGTGCGGCACATGAACAGGTAGTCGGCGATCCTGCCCCTGACGGCCGATGAATGTCGGTGGAAGCGTCCGCCGCCAATCGCGGAGCCGTACCTGCTCGAGGCCGGCTGCGATCTGCGGCTCCGTCTCGCTCTCAACCCCGAGCGCCTTGAGTACCGCTCGCACTGTCCGCGCGCTCACCCGCTCTAGGCGGCCAGACTGATCCCAGTAGTCGGTCGCGACCCCGTGGGCCCGTGCGAGCTGTGCCAGCGACTCGCCGACCTCGATGAACGGCTCGTCACCGACAATCGTCCCGCCGTCCAACGACTCGCCGTCGAACTCACTCACCGTGCCTCCGGGAATCACTGGTCCGCACGCGCGCGACGTGCTTCAACGACTCTCACCTTATGGTGGGGGGGTGACCGAACACGATTCCCCCATGACGCCTGACACGGCTTCCCGCCCCGACTACCCCGATGCGCACCGCGCCGACCACGTCGACGTCCTCCATGGCACCACCGTGCCTGACCCGTATCGCTGGCTTGAGACCGCTGACGACACCCGCACCACCGAGTGGGCCGCGACGCAGCGGCAACTGACCCAGGCCGAGCGCGAGTCCTGGACCACCCGCGATGCATTCGCAGAGCAGGTCGAGCGCCTGCTCGGAGCCGGCACCGTATCGCCCCCCTACTGGCGCGGCCAGCGCCGCTTCATCACCCGGCGCGAGCCAGGGCAGCAGTTTTCCGTCCTGTACGTCATCGACGCCGATGGCATCGAGCGCGTCCTCATCGACCCGATGGTCCTCGATCCGACGGGCCTCACCACCCTCGACAGTTGGCAGCCCTCGAAGGAGGGCGACCGCCTCGCCTACCAGTTGTCAGTTGGTGGGACCGAGGAGTCCGAGGTGTACGTGATGGACGTCGAATCGGGTGAGGTGCTCGACGGCCCGATCGACCGGTGCCGCTTCTCGCCTATCGCCTGGCTCCTCGGCGGTGAGGCCTTCTACTACGTCCGCCGCATCGCCCCGGAGCTGCTGCCCGAGGCGGAACGCAACTTCCATCGCCGCGTGTTCCTGCACGTCGTGGGCACCCCCGCAGATGAGGATGACGAGGTGTTCGGCGCGGACATGACGATGACGAACTATTACGGGGTATCGGTCAGTCGAGATGGACGTTGGCTGCAGATCTCTAGTTCGGAGGGAACCGAGCCCCGCAACGACCTGTGGGTCGCCGACCTCGAGGCGGGCGACCCCCGCTCCCCCGGGTTCGATATCGTCCAGAGCGATGTTGACGCGCAGACCTCCCTGTCGTTCGAGCGTGATGGCCGCGTCTTTGTCAGCACTGATCGCGATGCACCGATGGGTCGCATAGCCGTCACCAGCCCGGGTAAGTGGGCCGCAGAGCACTGGGTTGATCTCATCGCCGAGGATTCAGATTCTGTATTGGACGATGCGGCGCTCCTCGATGACGACGAACTCGAGGACGATCTGCTGCTCGTCGTTCGGACAAGGCACGGGGTGAGCGAGCTGTCGGTGCACCGGGCTGATGACGGCGCGTTCGTGCGGTCGGTCGAACTGCCGGGCGTTGGCACACTCGCCGGACCGGTCGAGCACCCGGAGGGCGGCCCGCTCGCCTGGTTCGTCTACACCGACCACACCACCGTTCCGCAGATCTACCAGTTCGATGCCCGCACCGGGGCCTTCGAGCACTTCGCCAGCCCTCCCGGAACCGTCGACGTTCCGCGAGTGCATTCGCGAGTTGTGACGTATCCGAGCAAGGACGGCACGATCGTCCGGATGTTCATCGTGTCACCGGATGAGGCTCCGGCTGCGCCCCGTCCGACAGTGCTCTATGGCTATGGCGGCTTCGGCATTCCCATGTCGCCCGGCTACTCCGCGGCCATCCTCGCCTGGGTGGCAGCCGGCGGCGTGTGGGCGATCGCGAACCTCCGCGGCGGCGGCGAGGAGGGTGAAGAGTGGCACCGCGACGGCATGCTCGGCAAGAAGCAGAACGTGTTCGATGACTTCCACGCGGCGGCCGAGTATCTCACCGACGAAGGCTGGACGACTGCGCGCCAGCTCGGGATCTACGGCGGTTCGAACGGGGGACTGCTCGTCGGCGCCGCGATGACCCAGCGGCCTGAACTTTTCAACGCCGTCATGTGCGTCGCTCCGCTTCTCGACATGATCCGCTACACGACCTCCGAGCTCGGGCCGACCTGGACCGTCGAGTACGGCGACCCGGAGGTCGCGGAGGAGTTCGGTTGGCTCATCGACTATTCGCCATATCACCGGGTGGTCGACGGAACCGACTACCCCGCGACGATGATCGCCGTGTTCGACAACGACACGCGCACCGATCCGATGCACGGGCGCAAAATGTGCGCCGCACTCCAGCAGGCCACGAGCGGAACGCGACCCATCCTCATTCGGGCCGAGGGCGATGTCGGGCACGGGGCACGGTCGATGTCAAAGTCAGTCGAGGAGGCAGCCGACACGCTCGCCTTCCTTGCTCGCTGGACGGGTCTGGAGTAGGACGTGACGGGGATGATGGCGATCGTCGCGGCCCTGCCAGTCGCTGCCGCGAAGGACGACGACTGGTGGGTGACGCTCTGGGAGTGGCTCATCGGCACCCCACTGGAAATCATCGCGACGATCGTCATCGCTCTCATCCTCCAAAAGGCGCTCGGCTGGATCATCAGAAGAGTGGTCCTGCGCACCTCCGAACGAGCGCGAAGAGAGCGGCTTGAGCAGACCCGTAAGGTCACCCGCACCGCTGAACTATCCGTCATCCTCCTCACCCAGCGCACCGAGCAGCGAGCCGCCGCAATCGGCTCCCTCCTCAGCAGTATCATCGCGATCACCGTCTGGGGCGTCGCGATCATCGTCATCCTCGAGGCCCTCCGTGTCGACATCGCCCCGCTCCTCGCGAGCGCCGGCGTCATCGGGGTCATCCTCGGCTTCGGAGCCCAGACACTCATTAAGGACTACCTCTCCGGCATCTTCATCATCCTCGAGGACCAGTTCGGCGTGGGCGACATCGTCGATGTCGGGCCAGTTGTCGGAACCGTGGAAGAGGTGTCCCTGCGCTACACGCGACTCCGCGACATGTCGGGCGTCGTCTGGTACGTCCGCAACGGTGAGATCCTGCGCGTCGCGAACAGGTCCCAGGGCTGGACCCTTGCCATCGTTGACATCCCCGTCGACTACGACTCCGATCTTGACCGGGTTCGCGATCTCATCGAGAAGGTCGCGATCGACATGGATGAGGATCCGACCTATGACGACATGCTCCTCGGCCAACCGGTGTTCGCCGGCGTCGAGTCGATGAGCGGCAATGCTGTCGTCGTGCGCGTGACCGCAAAGGCCGTGCCCGAGATGCAGGTCCAACTCGTGCGTACGATTCGTGAGCGGATCAAACTCTCCTTCGACCGCGCCGGCATCATCGTCCCGGTGCTGCCACCCCAGCAGATGCCACCGATATCCGAGCCCCGGCGCCAGTAACCAATAGATTCAGTCAGATCAAGCAGGCCAGGGGAATCACCCGCTGGTGTCTGGCCGTGAACCGTGTGTGGAGACGGGGCGTCGAATAGGGCTTCCTCGTATGTGACAGAACTGAGAGCAGGGAGTAACCTCCCCCTAGATCAGCGGACTAATGGTTTTCTCAGTCACCGTCGTCGTGCGTCTTCGAGGAGTCGAAATGACCGAATTGTCCATGAACGGCAACCGCCGAGGGCTGACCGGATTTCTGGTACTCACGACAACGATTGCGATGCTCATCACTGGCTGCGTCGGATCCGCGGGCTCCGCAGCAAGCTCGCCTGCTGGCGACGTAGCAGTCGTTACTAAGGGTGGCTCAGCGACGGGATTGTCCAAGTCTGCGGCGCTGCCTACCTGCGCTGATACGACAGTAAAGGCCACCGTCGCACTCGCAGATGCGGTGAGCTCGACCCCGACGCCTACGGTGTCCGCAGCAAGCACAACAGCTCCAGTCCCGAGCGCGTCGGCCACTCCCGCTCCCAATCCCACAAGCAGTGGCTCGCCGTCTGCGAGTGCCTCGCCGTCGGGAAGTGCTTCCGCTTCGGCAAGTGCCTCGCCGTCGGCAAGTGCCTCCGCTTCGGCAAGTGCCTCTGCGTCGGCAAGTGCCTCACCGCGAGCGCTTTGCCCGGCGGTCCCCAGCGGGCTGAAGGCCTCACCTGGGATTTCAAAAATCGCGGTCAGCTGGGCAGCGCCAGACCTCGCTTCACCGACCGTCACGAGTTATGTCATCACCCTTCTCCCCGGCGGGCGGATGGTTCAGGTCGCAGCGGGTCGCAACGGAACGACGATCCAAGATCTTGACAACGGTATCGAATACTCAGTGACCATTCAGGCGGTCAACGAGCTCGGAGTTTCGGAGTCGTCCCAGCCTGTTCTCGCGACGCCGACGTTGGGTCAGGAGCCCGAGGTGCAGCGGCTCATCGTGGCGTATGAGCCCGGAGTTCCTACGGCCGAGGCGCCTGGTAGGGCCACCGGCTCGGATGCGGTGAACGAAGTGGCCCTGCTGCCAGACAAGCCGCTGGGCGCGGGTATGCGCACGGTCGAGATCTCCGAGGCAGTGAACGAGAACACCGCTCGCGAACTGTCGGCAGAACTTACGGCCGATCCGAGGGTGAAATGGGCGCAACCCGACTACTTCGTCCCAACGCTCGCGACCACACCCCCTAATGACCCCCGATACACGAGCGGTGAAATGTGGGGCCTGAACGGTCCTTACGGTATTCGAGCCCCCGAAGCTTGGGCGGTGACGCAGGGATCGCCATCCGTTGTCGTCGCCGTGCTGGACACCGGCATCACCGTGCATCCGGATCTCGCTGGTCAGACGGTTGCAGGGTACGACATGATCGTCGACACTGCCGTAGCGAACGACGGCGACGGGCGCGATGCCGATCCTGCTGACCCGGGCGACTGGGAGTCCAGCTATACAAGCAGTTGGCACGGAACCCACGTTGCGGGCACCATCGCTGCAGTGACAAACAACGCTGAGGGCATTGTGGGCGTGGCCCCGAATGTCAAGGTTCAGACGGTTCGGGTCCTCGGCACCGGGGGAGGCTATACGTCTGACATCGTTGCCGGAATCACGTGGGCATCCGGTGGAGCCATCACGGGAGTTCCAACGAATCCGACACCTGCGCGAGTGATCAGCATGTCCCTTGGCGGCGCGAGTGCCTGCAGCATTGCGGAGGCGACCGCGATCTCGGCGGCGATTGCGCGAGGAACAGTGGTGGTGGTTGCAGCTGGAAACAGCAATGCAAACACCTCAGGTTTCACGCCGGCTAGCTGCTCGGGTGTGATTGCCGTAGCGGCAATCGGGAGCGATGGCAAGCGTGCGTCCTTCTCGAACTACGGGCCGATCGTCGATATTGCTGCTCCGGGGGTCGGGATCTGGTCGACCCTCAATAGTGGATCGACGACCCCGAGCACTCCTTCGTATGCCTCGTACAGCGGCACGAGTATGGCGACACCGCATGTCTCAGGCGTCGTGGCACTCATGATCTCCCAGAATCCCTCCCTGACCCCCGCGCAGGTTGAGACACGAATCAAGACGTCCGGGATGTTCACCCCGTTCCCTGGCGGGGTCTGTGATCCTGTCGCCACAAAGACGTGCGGCGTGGGCATCATCAATGCTGGTGCTCTCTTGGGCGGCGGGTCTACGACGGTGCCCGTGGCCGGCGTGACGGTTTCCCCGACCTCGGTCACCTTGAACCTGGGCCAGACCCAAGCTCTGACAGCAGTAGTCGCCCCGAGCACCGCGACGACTCCCGCGGTCACTTGGGCTTCGTCAAACCCTTCAATCGCGTCGGTGAGTCCCAGCGGTGTCGTCACTGCGGTTGCTGCTGGCGCCGCGACGATCACTGTGAAGACCACCGATGGCGGGTTCACCGCCTCGTCGGCGGTGACCGTGACATCCACGGTCCCGGCCACCGGCGTCACGGTGTCGCCATCGACGGTCGCCTTGGCGCCCGGTCAAACGCAGACGCTGACGGCTGCGGTACTGCCGTCCAATGTGACGAACAAACTCGTCACCTGGGCCACGTCCAACCTGCAGGTTGCCACCGTGAGCACGTCCGGGGTTGTGACCGCCGTCGCTGCGGGCTCCGCCACGATCACCGCTCGGACGACCGATGGCGGATTCACGGCAACGTCAACGGCAACTGTCAAGAAGGCCGGGCAGACCATCACGTTCAGCCCACCAACGTCACTTACTATCGCTCAGTCGCCATTCACCCTTGCTGCCACGTCATCGTCTGGTCTACCTGTGACGTTCACGGCGTCGCCCTCAACGGTCTGCACGGTGTCGGGGACGGCCCTGACTGTGACAGCTGCGGGGAGATGCACGGTGACGGCAGCGCAGGCCGGTGACGCAACATGGGCTTCGGCATCGTCTGTGGCGACAAGAATCACTATCACCAAGGTCGCCCAGACGATCACCTTCACGAGTCCCACCAGCGTTGGAGCACTGCCACCCAGCTACACGCTCAGCGCAACGGCAACGAGCGCTCTGCCGGTCACCTTCACTGCGACACCCTCGAGAATCTGCACGGTCTCGGGCAATACCCTGCGCCTAGTGAGCTCAGGTACCTGCTCAGTGACTGCGAAGCAGTCAGGGTCGACCTACTACGCAAGTGCCGCGCCTGTCACCCGATCGATTTCGATCACCCAGGTCGCGACTACGACGGTGCTCGTATCAAGTGTCGGGTCGGTGCGCACCGGGACCCGCGTGACGTTATCTGCGACAGTCTCTCCGGCCTCGGGGGGGAACATTGCTGGGATGACAGTGAAATTCTTCTCCCGCACTTCGAACGCGAGCGCCTGGACTCAAATTGGCTCAGCAACAACCGGGACATCGGGTGTCGCCCAGATCAAGCCCTCATGGTCAACCGCCGCGACCTACGCCCTTATGGCGGAAGTGCAGGGAACTGGCGTATATACGGCGTCACAGGGGACAGCCCAGATCACCGTGACAAGGTAGGTGTGGCTCTAGACGTTCAACGGGCATCCCTCGAACGGCTCGGGTCGCGGGGTCCCGGGCTGGAGGCGCCTCGCGCCGGGTCCTTCAACTCCCATGGCATCGCCGGTGTTCACGAGTTGGCAGCGAGCGAATGAGAGGCATCCGCAGCCGATGCAGTTGGTGAGGTCTTCTCGCAGCCGCGTGAGCTGATCAATCTGATCGTCCAGCCGCGCCCGCCATGCGGTGGACAGCCGGTACCAGTCGGCTTCGCGCGGTGTTCGTCGCTTGGGCAGGGCATCGAGGGCGGTCCGGATCGCCGCAAGTGGGATGCCCACCCGCTGAGAGGCTCGAATGAATGCGAGGCGTCGCAGGACGTCGCGGGTGTAGCGCCGCCGGTTACCCGGATCGCGGGTGCTGCGAATCAAGCCCCTGCGCTCGTAAAAGTGAAGGGCCGATACCGCGAGACCACTTCGATCAGCGAGCTGGCCGACGGTGAGGGTCGGTTCCGTGCAGGAGTCGGTTGGCATTGGTCGACGTTAGCATTTGACCTAAACCAATGTTGAGGTTTCATGAGTGTGCCATTCACCTCGTCCCTCTCAACAGAGGAGCAGGCGAAGGTTGCTGAGCTCAAGGAACTCGGCAGCATTGGTGCGGTCTATCTCTCGATGCGCGGTGCGAAACCTATCGGATCCCTTCGGCTACGTGGTGCGGTGCGGTGGGTCTTGCCATCGCGGCCGTCGGTGATGCCACCGGGTTTATGCCCGTGACAGTCATGGGGGCCGTCGCTGAGTTCACACTCGCATGCATATGGGCGCTGGTGGCGACCCGGACGATACGGGCGGCCTTGAACCACCGGATGCATGACGCGCGATAAGGGGAGAGAATCAGAGCATGAAACGTTGTCTTGTCACCGGCGCCACTGGATATGTGGGCGGCCGGCTCGTCCGCGAGCTTCTCGCGCATGAATATCAGGTGCGGGTGCTCGCGCGCTCGCCTGAGAAGGTGCGCGACGCAGCATGGGCGGAGCAGGTCGAGGTCGTCGCGGGCGATGCGGGAGATCCGGTCTCCGCTGCGTTGGCAATGCGCGACATTGATGTCGCCTACTACCTCCTTCATTCCCTGCAGGAGGGAAGAAACCTCGAGCAGGCTGAGCGCGATATGGCCGAGAACTTCGCGACCGCCGCGCGCGAGCAGGGCGTGAAACGCATCGTCTACCTCGGCGGCCTTGCGCCGAGCATTCCGCTGGAGAAAATGTCGCCGCACATGCGCTCCCGGGTAGAGGTCGGTCGGATCCTCCAGGCCTCGGGCGTCCCGACAATAGAACTGCGCGCAGCTGTCGTCATCGGCTCAGGCTCCGCGTCCTTCGAGATGATGCGCTACCTGACCGAGCGGCTCCCGGCGATGATCACCCCGCGGTGGGTTCGCACGAAGACCCAGCCGATCGCGGTTCGCGATGTGCTGCGGTACCTCGTCCTAGCCGCCGAGCTTCCTCCCGAGCTGAATCGCTCATTCGACATCGGTGGACCAGAAGTCATGAGCTACCAGGACATGATGCAGCGGTACGCCAAGGTGGCCGGGCTGCCGCGGCGCATCATCCTGCCGATCAACCTGCTCTCCCCCCAGTTATCGAGTCACTGGGTCAACCTCGTCACGCCGGTGCCGAAGGCGATCGCAAAGCCTCTCGTGCGTTCGCTCAGCCACCCGGCAACCTGCACCGAGAGTGACATCAAGGAGTGGATTCCCGATCCGCCCGAGGGTCTCATCAACTTTGACGAGGCAGTCGGGCTGGCCCTCACCCGGATCCAGGACGCCGAGGTCGCCACCCGCTGGTCGGGCGCCGCCATCCCGGGACGTCCGTCCGACCCACTCCCCAGCGATCCAGATTGGGCCGGCGGCACCCTGTATGAGGACATCCGGGTGCTGCACACGACCGCGTCGCCCGAGAATCTCTGGGCCGCCGTCGATTGCATCGGCGGCGATAATGGCTGGTACTCGGCGCGCTTGCTGTGGGAGGTCCGCGGATTCATTGACCGGATGGCGGGGGGTGTGGGCCTTCGCCGGGGACGCCGCGACCCCAATACCCTGCGAGTAGGCGAGGCTGTCGACTTTTGGCGGGTGGAGGAGCGACTGCCGCCGAACCTCATGCGCCTTCGGGCCGAGATGAAGATGCCGGGTCGCGCCTGGCTCGAGTTCACGGTTGAGCCTGACGAAACCGGCGGCGCAACGCTAAGGCAGCGCGCTGTCTACTGGCCGCGAAGTTTCGCCGGACATGCCTACTGGTGGTCCGTCGCGCCCTTCCACGCCTTCGTCTTCCCGCCGATGGCTCAACACATCGTGGAGCGGGCTGAGGCCCGGGAGTTGGCATCGGGCAGAATCGGGGTGTGACCGACTCCAACGCCCCGTCAGGTCCAACCCCATATGAGCAGTTCGGGGGCCATGAGTTCTTCGTACGTCTCGTGCACGCCTTCTACGTCAGGGTCGCGGTCGACCCGGTCATGCGGCCGATGTACCCCGACCAAGACCTCGGGCCTGCCGAGGATCGGTTGCGCCTGTTCCTTGAGCAGTATTGGGGAGGGCCAACCACCTATAGCGACGAGCGCGGCCATCCCCGCCTCCGCATGCGTCACGCCGATTTCGCAATTGATGCCGTCGCCCGGGAGCACTGGCTTGCCCATATGCACGACGCACTACTTGAGCAGGGCCTGCCGCAGGAGGATGCCGTGACCCTGTGGAACTACTTTGTCGGCGCAGCCCATGCGATGCAGAACATCCCGGACGAACTACCCCCGGGCGCGACTCCGGTCGCCCAGTCGTAAGCACCGTCGGCAGCTGGTTGCGAGCACCTCAAACGATGAGGCGCAGGCGTGCCTTGGGCAAGACGCCCGCCCGCCTCGTGAAGACGCTTCCCCGCTGAGTCGTGAACCGCTTCCAGGCTCCCGATGACGCCGCCGAGACGCGGCCGCTGTCGTTGCCAAGCATGCCGAGTCGCTTTGACGCGTGAAGGGCCCGCATGGGCAGCGCCGCCCACGCGGTGCGTTCCCAAATCTCATCAGCGATCACCTGCTGGCCCGTCTCGCTCAGCCCGGCTGCCCTCGCGTTGAACTCCGCTACGGCCTCGGCGACGAGGGCGGTGAGGTCACTCGCGACCCCTGCGATCGGCACCTGCCACCCGTCACTCGGCGGCAGGTGCGCAACCGACATTGAACTCGTCACGGGAACCGATGCGGTTGATAGCCGCTCGAGTTCGAGGGGGCGCGAGGACGCAGATGCCGACTCGAGTTCGGAGACGAGGGACGAAATGGTGACGACGAGGTCCAGTGGCGTGCCATCAGGCGAGGCGACGACTGCCGGAACCGCGAAGAAGGCGAGCACATTTAGCGGCGGCGCGCTGTAGATACCGAGCGCCGACGCGGTCGAGACCAGGCGCACGGGCATGCGGGCATCCCAGATGAACTGCCTGCGGGTGACAGCAAGGAGCGAGCGCAACTCCTCAGGACCGAGGGCAATCCGCTCGTCAGGCATGGGCTCCCGCTCGGTGCTGTGCGTTCACATGGTCTGGCTCAAGTGCCTCGGTGAGGAGCGCACGGACATCAGGTGGGATCCGCGATGCTGACTTGGTCTCGGGGTTGAAGTAGGCCATGACGCTCAGGGCGTCGGCAGCCAGCGACCCGTCGTCGTCGAGGATCCGGTACGCGAACTGGTATGAGGCCGCACCGATGGTGGGGATCCAAATTTCCACGGTGACGGGTTCCGCCTTGAGATAGAGCGGGCGCCGATGGTTGATTTCCTGGCGGACGATCACATGGGTGAATCCGATGTGTGTGCCCGCTGTGACCTGCCGGATCACGTGGACCCTCGCCTCCTGCAGGTAGTCGTGAAACACCACATTGTTCACGTGCCCGAGTAGGTCGATGTCGCTGAACCGGCGCTGCACTGGAACGCGAAAGATGGTCACCAATCAGTCCCGGGTGAGCTTGCGGTAGGTCGCGCGGTGCGGGCGCGCTGCCTCTGCGCCAAGCCGCTCGACCTTGTTCTTCTCATAACTGTCGAAGTTTCCCTCGAACCAGAACCACTCGGAGTCGCCCTCGTAGGCGAGGATGTGGGTCGCGACGCGATCGAGGAACCAGCGATCATGCGAGGTGATGACCGCGCAACCGGGGAACTCGAGAAGCGCGTTCTCCAGGGAGCCGAGGGTCTCGACGTCGAGGTCGTTCGTCGGCTCATCGAGGAGCAGCAGGTTGCCGCCCATCTTCAAGGTGAGCGCAAGGTTGAGCCGGTTGCGCTCCCCACCGGAGAGCACTCCGGCGGCCTTCTGCTGATCGGGACCCTTGAACCCGAACACCGAGACGTAGGCCCGTGAAGGCAGTTCGACGTTGCCGACCTTGATCCAGTCGAGGCCATCGGAGACAACCTCCCAGACGTTCTTTGTTGGGTCAAGGCCCGAACGCGACTGGTCGACGTAAGAGAGCAGCACCGTCTCGCCGATCTTCAGGTCGCCCGCGGTTGGCAGATCGTCCTTGTCGTCGGTGCGCCCTTCTGCTGCCGCGACGATCATCTTGAACAGGGTGGTCTTGCCGACGCCATTCGGTCCGATGACCCCGACGATGCCGTTTCGCGGCAACGTGAAACTCAGGTCGTCGAGAAGGAGACGATCCCCAAAGCCCTTTGTCAGGTGCGAGGCCTCGACAACGACACTGCCGAGGCGCGGGCCTGGCGGGATCTGGATCTCCTCCATGTCGAATTTGCGGGTCTTGTCGGCGGCCGCGGCCATCTCCTCGTAGCGATCGAGGCGCGCGCGGCTTTTGGTCTGGCGTGCCTTGGCGTTTGAACGAACCCACTGGAGTTCGTCGGTGAGGCGGCGCTGCAGCTTGACGTCCTTTTGCCCCTCGACCTTGAGGCGGGTGGCCTTCGTGTCGAGGTAGGTGGAGTAGTTGCCCTCGTAGGGATACGCCCGTCCGCGGTCGAGCTCGAGGATCCATTGCGCGACGTTGTCGAGGAAGTAGCGATCATGGGTGATGGCGATGACGGTGCCGGGGTACTTCTCGAGGTGTTGCTCGAGCCACTGGACGCTCTCAGCATCGAGGTGGTTCGTCGGCTCATCGAGGAGGAGGAGGTCAGGCTTGCGCAGCAGCAGTTGGCACAGGGCCACCCGGCGCTTCTCACCGCCGGAGAGCACCGAGACGTCGGCGTCGGGCGCTGGGCAGCGAAGGGCGTCCATCGCCTGCTCGAGCTGGGAGTCGAGATCCCACGCATTCTTGTGGTCGATCTCCTCCTGCAGCGTGCCCATCTCGGCGAGCAGGGTGTCGTAGTCGGCATCGGGCTCGGCCAGTTCGGCGGAGATCGCATTGAAGCGATCGACCATGGCCTTGGTCTCCGCGACGCCGTCCTGCACGTTCTCAAGGACCGACTTCGACTCGTCGAGTTTCGGCTCCTGCAGGAGGATCCCGACGGTGTACCCGTCCATGAGTTTTGCTTCGCCGTTCGATACCTCGTCGAGGCCGGCCATGATCTTTATGAGGCTCGATTTTCCGGCACCATTGGGCCCGACGATGCCGATCTTCGCGCCCGGGAGAAACGAGAGCGTCACATCGTCGAGGACGACCTTGTCGCCGTGCGCCTTGCGTGCCTTATAAAGGGTGTAAATGAACTCAGCCATAGTCACCGAGCCTAGTTGCCGCAGCGGGCGACTTCTCGGGCTGGCACCGCGGACCGGACGAACAGGGTCGTCGGACTCGTCTCCTAACGCAAGAATTGCATTATTCTTCGATCGTGACGATCTACGCATCCTTCGTTGAGATGACGCTCGTCGTTGCCATCCTGCTCATCCTTGTGCCGTTGCTGGCCCTCACCATCATCCTCGTGATGGCGGTGGATCGCGGCGATTATCATCTTCGCGACAATGACAATGTGGCGACCACAGCGATGCGGCTCATCGGTGGTGCCTTCATCTTCATGAGCGCCTTCGCGACCGTTGCTCTGTGGCAGGAGTCGAGTCGCCTCGCAGATACGATCGGCCAAGAGTTCGGCCACGCGAGCGTCGTCGTCAATCATCTCCGCGCTCAGGAGGTCCCCGGGTCCGAGGAGATCATTGGTCATCTGCGCACCTACGCCAGCATCGTCATGGACGGCGAACTCATCAACCCGAGGGTCTCCTCAAGCAACGACGGGGCGAATGAGCAAGTGTTCGAAGCGACTCGAGGAATCATCAAACTGGATGCGGCAGGCAGAATCGAAAGTGATGACGCGAAGGTCCTCTTCGATTCACTCGGCGGGATGACGCTCGCGCGAAACAGTCGCCTCAGTCAGCCCTACCCCCTCCTACCACTGTCGATCTTCGCCCTCGTCGTCGTTCTCGGGGTCTCCACGATCATCCTCGCTGCGATGTACCCGACGGGTCCGGATCGCAGGCTCAAGTGGATTCAAGCGCTCTTGTCCTTCGTCGTCGTTGCCGGTCTGCTCAGCACCGTTACGTTTCTACTCAACGGCAACAGCGGTTGGCTTCGTGAGGATCGACAGCGTCCAGCAGTGCTCTTCTTGCAGGAGTCCTCCGGTCAATCCCTGCCGCAAGCCCCCTGAGTTCATCGCCGGTGCCCGCGGTGGCTCACGGGCGCCGACATCAACGCAGACATGAGCGCATCGACTCGCCCAATCAGGCGATGTCACCTCGGTGGGAGCCCACGCGCCAAGTCACGGCGTCGCACGGGATCGGCATACGCTTGTGAGCCTGGCCGGACGACGAGAACACCATCGGAGCCTCCGCTGCCCTACCGCTGGCCCGATTCCTGTTCACGGCCAGGGAGGTTGCGCGGGCCCTTTCGGTTTCGACGACGCCCGCGTTCCAGCACGCGTTGAGTGGCGATTTGCCGTGCCGTCGCATCGCCCGGCTCGCTCGATACACAACCGCCGATGTCGAGTCGTTCATCGACAGCCTCGACGATCGGGGTTTCCAGTGACCCGGCCAGCCGCTAGAGCGATGTATCTATCCACATCGCTCAGTAGGCACTACGCAAGGAGGACGGCATGTCACGACACAAAGGATCTGAAGGCTCCGTTCGTCTCACGCCGGGGCGGGGTCGGGGATACGGACTACGTCGAAGCCCGGAAGAACTCGGCCCGTGTGGAACGCTGCCCACGAGGCAGCGCTCCTGCTGCGGCATGCAGACAACAAGGCGATAGGGGAGAGAACCGGCCCGAGCGAATGGATGCGCTGTGGGATGCGTGGGTCCAGTCGTTTCCGGATGTCGTCCCGCGGCTCGGGATGCACTGGGGCAACATCACGGACCTTGACTCCCATCGTCGGATGAGCTGACCGTGGTTGCACCCGTGCGTCAGATGAGTTCGAACTGGCAACGCGGACCGGATGCTCGGGTCAGGCGGGCGTCGCGGGTGAGAAGCGGGAGGTTCAGTGCCTCCGCTATCGCGACGTAGGCACCGTCGTACGGCGTGATCGTGGGCGAGAGCTCATGGATCCGCGCAATGAGCGGGGTGCTCGCCAACCGCTCGATCGGCCAGGTCGCGAGTCCATCGAGTGCCCTGCGCAACGTTCGGTCATCGATCTCGCCGTGCATCCGCAGCGCTCGCCAGGCGCCCATGCATTCGACATCGATCGTGTGCGGCGCGAACCATGAATCCGCCTCCTTGAGCCGGCCCCTGATCACCGCGGATCCCTCGGCCATCGGCCGAAGTGCATCGACGAGAATCGAGGCGTCAAGGACGAGGCTTGGCACTGGCCCTCCGAGCACTGGCGAGCTCCGTGAGGTGCCCGGTGCGATCCTCGCGCGCGGCGCGAATATCTGCTGCGGCATCGGCGGGCAGCGGTGAACTCAGCGACGGGCTCCCCCGCAGGCCTGCTTCCCAGCGCTCGATGGCCTCTCGGGCAGTCAGGGTCTCGGCAAAGGCCTCGAGCCGCGCGAGCAGGTACTGCTGGAGCGACTGGCCATCTGCCTTGGCATGGGCCACGAGTTGGGCGTGGAGGCGTTCGTCGACATTTCGGATGAGCATGTTCGGCATGCTTGCATTATGCAAGCATGCCGAACCCCACGTCAAGGGCGAATTCACGCAGCCTCGCCCCGGATCTCTCCCGTCTCAAGGTCGACATCCTCGGGCAGGTCATCGACGATCCCCGCCGCCTCGAGCTCATCAGCGATCATCCCCGCAGCGGCAGCAGCATCCGCCTCGGCGCGGGCCTCGCTCTCGACTGCAGCCCCGCGCTTGACCCGGGTGAAGGTCGCGACGCCACGGCTGAGATCGGGACCGACAGCGATCGCCTCGATGTCGTGGAATCGCATGATGTGGCTCGATTCCCCGCACGGGCGCGGGACCTCGCGGCTGCGAAGCTTGCCGTAGACGACCACGGGCATGCCCTTCGTAATCGACTGAACCACATTGTGGGCCAAATCGCGCCAACATGAAACGGAAAAGTAGTGCGTATCGCTATCGACCCAGCGCTCGGTGGCTCGGTCGTACCGCCGACTGCTCATCGCCACGCGGAACGAGGCAACCGGGTCGCCGCTGTTCGTGAAGCGAAGTTCAACGTCCTTGACCACATTGCCGGCCACGGTGAAAGTGATGTCATTCATCGCATCGTCCTTGGGGTTCATCGTCCTTGGAATCAAGGACCGCTGGGGGCTATCCCCAACGGCCCCACCCTCGGGCAGCGCGCAGATGTAGGAAAGTCTCGAATTCACACCTGTGCACGCCAGCCCACAACAACTTATTCCGGTGGACAACGCGCTCTAAGGATGAAGGCAGCATGCCACGCCAAGTGGTAGCGGTTCGTGTACATGGGTTTCCATGTTGTCCCCCCAAGCGCAGAGCACGTTTCGCTTCACGCTGCACCGCTCTAGCGAAGCAGTAGGCAGACCAGCGGTGCCGGAACGGCCCACACGGCTCCGGTCATATCGAGCACTGACTTCGTTGCGAACACGCCTGCTTTGTACTTACCGGCGATGACGCGGCCTTCGCCCCGCCAACCCGTGTCAACCCACTTGCTCTCGATCGGGACAGTGCGTTCAGAGCCGTAAGGTGTGGCGGCATCCACGGGACAGAAGTCGACCTCGTTACCCGAGTCTGTCCGTGCGTACCCGACGGTGTCACCAGCGAGCCACCGTCCTTCGTCCAAGTCATCGAGGACGCGGGCAAGCGTGACCCCGACGGTCATCTCCGTAAGGCGTGTCATGTCGGGTGACGGCAAGCCGCGGCGAAGAAGGTGCGGCAGCCAACCGAGTAGTGGGTCGGCTAGGTACACCTTGGGCCGGCTGCCGATGATGATGATGCCATCGTCGCTGCGTTGTGGACATCGGAGTGCCGCGAACGTCGCCACGAGTCGATCGACTCGCCGGTCGAGGGTGGGCCGGTTGGGATAACCGAGGGTCTCGGCGGCGGCGGTGACGTTCAGCGGGCTCGATCCGCGCTGCTCGAGTTCGCTAAGGAGCCGTGAGATCGATTCCGGTGGCGCGTCAGCATCGACGTCCGTCAGCAGCCACGCCTGGAGGTCCTTGAGATAGGCCGTGCTGACCTGCCCGTCGCGGACCTGCTCGGCTACAGCGCGAGGGAATCCGCCGCATGTCAGGTACTCCTGCCATGCGACGTCGTACCCATCGACGTCGAACGCGACGGCCTCGAGGCTGCGACGAACTCCCGGTTCCTGCAGGTGCGCGGGGTGTACGGGCTCCAGCAGATGCAGGTGTCTACCGGAGGCGATGAGGTAGTCGCGGAAGCTCATCGGAGCCACGTGTCGAAGGCGGCGGGTATCTTCCAATCCGGCCCGCCCTGCGAACAGGTTCGCGGCAGCGTCAGCCCCCTTGACCCAGCGACTGCCGGTCGCCACGACGGTATCGCCCTCGAAGGGAGTGCCGTCGCGGGCAGTCTTCAAGGTTGCGGTCCAGCCGGTTATTTGGGTGATCTCATCGAATAGCCAGATGCGGCGCTGAATCTGTTCGCGGTCCACGGAACGTGTCAGTTCCCGGCCAAGCGTGAGTGCGCGCCTCAGATCGCGCGCAGCCAGTTGGTCGCATGGGATGTGAATTATCTGCCGCGGGTCGATGTCCGATCGCCGGCACAGGGCGTCGACGGAGTCCATCAGGATGACGCTCTTGCCGACGCGACGTGGGCCGGCCAGGACGACGAGCGCGTCCGTCAGCGGCCCGGCAGTGATATCCACCAGAACCTGCGAGCGGTACCCCAGATCAAACTGGCCGCGGCCTTGGAGGACGCGGTGCGTCGCCCTCCAGGCGGTGCGATCCCCACTCGTGGCGGTGCGCCACCACGGGTTCGCATCCGTCAGGATTCGTCGGAGTTCGTCATCTCGCACGACCTCAAGTTACCGCAGAGTGTTCCAGAAGGGGAGGGGTACAGCAACCCCGGCGTTTCAGAAGGTGGGGGGTACAGCAACTCTGACGTTCCATAAGGGGAGGGGTACAGCAACCCCGGCGTTTCAGAACGGGGGGGTATTTCCTCGTTTGAGCGTGAGCCCGCGACTGCGAGGTTGCGCCTGTTGCGCCTGTTCGTCCCTGATGGAAGACCCCGTAGGCCGATAGAAAGACTAGCCTCGCTTAATCATGCTTACTCGTATCCACCGCGCATGGCTCGTGGCCGCCGTCACCTTCCTTGTCCTCATCGCCTCGGCAGCGTTCCGCTCATCGGTCGGCCTCATGATCGTCCCGTTCGAGGACGATTTCGGATGGTCACGATCAGCGACCTCACTCGCAGTGTCGGTGAACCTCGTGTTCTACGGGCTTACCGCCCCGTTCGCGGCCGCCCTCATGGAGCGATTCGGTGTTCGTCGCATCGCGGCTGGCGCAATGCTCCTCGTGGCAATGGGCACCGCGCTCACCACCGTCATGAACCAGGCTTGGCAACTCGTCCTGCTGTGGGGAGTGTTCGTCGGGCTCGGCACCGGAGCGACGGCACTCGTGTTCGGTGCCCTCATCGCCAACAGATGGTTCGTCAAGCATCGCGGCCTCGTCATCGGCTTATTTGGTGCCGCTTGGGCAACGGGACAGTTGGTCTTCCTGCCCTTCATCTCGCGCACAATCGAGGACCAGGGTTGGCGCTGGGCCTCCCTCGAAGTCGCCGCTCTCGCCACCCTCACCATCCCCCTCGTCTGGCTCGTCCTGCGCGACCGACCATCTGACCTCGGCCTGCGGCCCTACGGGGCGACAGATGAAACAGCTCAGGAACTGTCGGTCAACACCACCCACAGCGCCTGGGGAGCCGCGGCCACCGCACTCACCACCCTTCGCGACGCAGCTCGAACCAAAGCCTTCTGGCTACTCGCTGGCACCTTCTTCATTTGCGGATGGACCACGAACGGGATCATCAGCACCCACTTCATCCCCGCGATGCACGACCATGGCATGGGTGCCACCACTGCCGCCGGGCTCCTCGCCATCGTGGGCCTGTTCGACATCATCGGAACCATCGGCTCGGGTTGGCTCACCGACCGCATGAACCCGCGCATTCTGCTCGGCATCTACTACGGACTGCGCGGGGTCGCGCTCATCGCGCTGCCGATCCTCCTCGGTCCCGAAGTCGATCCTCCTATCATCATCGTGATGATTCTGTTCGGACTTGACTGGGTGGCCACCGTCCCGCCAACCGCGATGCTCTGCCGGGAGATCTACGGAATCGAACGCGGCGCAATCGTGTTCGGCTGGGTGTTCGCCTCCCACATGATCGGTGCGGCCGCGGCCGCGATCATCACCGGGTCGATCCGAGTGCAGTTCGGCGACTACTCCACAGCGTGGCTTCTCGCGGGCCTCCTCGCTCTCGTAGCAGCGGCCGCCGCACTCGCCATCCCGAAGGCACAGGCGCGGGGGCTCCTGAAAGACTAGGAGACCAGCGCCCGTAGCTCAATGGATAGAGCAACCGGTTTCTACCCGGTCGGTTGGGGGTTCGAGTCCCTCCGGGCGCACGTCTGTGAACGTTTCGTTGCGCTTGATGCGCAGAATCGTGGCACACCCTTCGGATGAACTCACCCCGAGTGATGGGGCGACGGTGAGTTTTAATGGATGGTATCGTCGAACCATGCTAGCAACCATTGACGCGGGAGGTCGGGTGGTGGTGCCGAAGGACGTCCGTGAGCGCCTCGGCCTACGGCCAGGAATGCAGGTGCAGCTCACGGAAGTCGATGGGGCGCTGGAGATCACCCCGATGGTCACCCCCATGTCAGTGGTCGAGCGCAGCGGCGTCATCGTTCTGGAGTCTGAGCGAACGATGCCGACGCTGACGGCCGATCAGGTTCGTGATGTGCAGGAGGCCACTCGCCGGTGATCGCGGTCGATACGAGTATCGCGATTGCCGCACTGCCCCCTTGGCATGACCGTCACGCCGACGCAGCAGACACGTGCCGAGATGGGGCCGCGATCCCCGCGCACGCCCTGCTTGAGGCGTACGCAACGCTGACTCGCATGCCTGAACCTCTGCGCATCTCAGGGCACGTCGCGGCCGAGGCACTTGATAGGGCCTGGGAAGGCCGAACCCTCGTACCGCCGGCAGACCTCGCGGCCGGAATTCCACGCATCCTCGCTCGCGCTTCAGTGGTGGGCGGGAGCAGTTATGACGGTCTCGTCGCGCTGACCGCGCACGCGCACGAGCGAACGCTCATCTCACTTGATCTTCGAGCCGAGCGCACCTACCGCCTGCTGGGCATTGAGTATCGGCTGCTCACGTAGGCGGCCGCAGCGCAGAGCAATGCCGGGCGCTCCCAACGTCACGGCACTTACCTCGTCCGGGTACTACGGAGCGCAGTGGGCGCCTTCACCTGCTGGATCACAGACTGCTGCGTGATCGCCTTCTCGACATAAGCTTCGGCGCCGCAGACGATCGCTAGCGAAGCGACGAGCATGACCGAGTTGAATTTCGAATTTACCCCGGTCAGTGCGATGCCGGTTTCCATCGCCTACATGGTGTTTACGCCGGAGAGATTTGCAGCCTGCCCTCCCAAGGTTGAGATGGCCGCCTACCAAAATGACACAGGCAATGCAGTGACCCCGCCACCGGTCTCCGACGAGTGCCTCACTAGCGTGCTGGTCGCCTTAACCAACCTGGGAGACTTAACCAGACTGGAGTAAGTGCGCCCGCAATTGCGAAGGGCAACCACTGCGCGGCAACCGTTGGTCAGGTGTTGATCTTGCCTCGCAGGCGAAATGCTGCCGGTCCCACCCGACACAGGAGCCGACCCCAGGGTCAGAGTCACCCTCGCGACGCCAACGCTCTTCGCAGCATCAGAGACGGAAACACCTAGTGCGGCCAGAACGTCCTCCCGCAGGATGGCGCCCGGGTGCACCGGATTGTTCATGCTGTCCACACTCCTTCGTGGGAGTCCCGAGAGTCCACGAGTTCCACATCACCATCAAGGAAAAGCAAGGCGACTCCCCAGTTGCCGCTCACCCACACTGACCAGTCATCAGCGGGCTTGCCGGACAACTGGTGGGTCCGGAAGCCCGGTATTTCGAGATCCCGCGGCCCCTCAGGGATGTCCAGAGCGGACAGGCTCCGTCGGAGCGTGGGCCGCCTGCACGCCCTTGATCGAGTCGCGTGCGTACAGTGCCTACAGGCACTTGCGGCGGATGCTTACGATCACCACTGCACTGTATTGCGATACGATACAGGGACTCGCGGATGGCGAGGATTCCTGTTGGAAAAACACAGGAACTGGGATGACCGCCTCTCAGGTTGGAGGTTCGAATTCTCCCGGGGCGCACTGAGAATAGATGTGGGCAGGCAAGAAATGAGTGACGAACTCGAACCCCCGTTAGCGTCCTATTAGCGCTACAATTATTCCATGGATGAGTCTACAACACGGGCGGTCGTCACCGTCGGCGTACGTGAGTTGAAGAACCAGCTGAGCAGCTATCTCGATCGGGTTAAGGCAGGCGAGGAGATCACCGTAACCGAGCACGGCCGCCCCATCGCCCGGCTCACGGCTACGGCGCCTGAGGTCGACCGAAGGGCGGCACTGATCGAGGCGGGCATCGTGCGCCCGGCGTCTGCCACTCGTCGGCGCCTACCGTCCAGGCGAGTGACGCTTGCTCCGGGCGAGCCGCTTGACGCGATCGTCACCCGACAGCGACAGTGATCACCTACATCGACACGTCCGTTCTGCTCAAACTGCTCGTCGACGATGAAGTCGGCGCGGACGCTGCCCAGCGGTTATGGCTCGACTCGGACTTCGTGATGTGCGCAGAGATCGGCTACGCCGAAGCGCGTGCAGCGCTCGCGTCGGCACGTCGTGGTGGCCGGCTCGACGCCCGTGAATTGTCGACCGCGAAGGCCGAGCTCAACAGGCTCTGGGCGCAGGTCGACGTGGTGCCGGTGACCAACGAACTCGTCCTCGCCGCCGGGGACCTGGCCGAAGCTGAAGGACTGCGCGGCTACGACGCTGTCCACCTCGCCGCCGCGCTAGCCGGCCAGGCAACCGTGGTCGCCACCGCCGACAGCCAACTTCTTGCGGCCGCGCAGCACCGCAAGCTCGACGTCTCCAACCCCCTCGAACATCGCGAGAACCCCTGAGTGCATGCACTTTAGGCCGCATGCAGATGGACGGCGGGACCGTTTCTCACAATCGGCGATGTACAGAGCGGGGTGACACATGAGCAGGTGCGAGGTAAGTGCGACACCTGCCCAGTCAGGAGGGAGACCGAGGACCAAATCGCGGAAGACAACACGTCGGACGAGTTCGCCGGATTCATCCGAAGTGCGATGCAGTCGTTCGGGATAGACCCTGACGCATGGTTAGAGGAGCAAGACAGACTCGATCTTGAGCAGGCAGAGGGGCCTAACCGAACCATGCTCGCCCGCGCTCAACTTCCGGGAGCCCTGAGCGTCCGCAAATCTGGGCAACCCTTGGATGAACCACCCCTTGTTGATGGGAACTGAGCACGCGACAAGGAAGTGGCCGTGCGCGTCGCCTCCTCGATATCCGCGGTGTTGTCGAGCATGCGCTAGGCCCAACATCGAGCATGCGCTACGGGCACGCGACTCGTCGACCGGGAGGTCGCCAACACCGAGTCCCTTTCGCGAGGAGTGTTCGGGCCTGAGGGTGAACCCGGTGGCGCCGGGTGAGGGTTTCAACAGGTTCCCTCAGGTAGGTGTTGGGGGTTGGCTAATATCCCCCGCATCGGTCGAACGCCCGAAAGCGAACTTGCTAAGTACGAGTCGCCTCGGCCTGTATTGAAGTCGATAGCTCCGGCCATGAACCACAACGTACCGGCGTGCCTCAGCTACTTTGAGCGCGTGCCTGGGGTTGGTGCCTCAAACACTTTGAGCGCGTATCTGTTAGGCGGCTGATGGTGGAGGCCTGCCTGATGGAAGGCAAGATTGACTTGAGTGGGCGCTTTAAAGTCCCTAGCGCATATTCTCCATTTGTGCGGCGTACGCATCTTTCGGTGATTGCCAGGAGAGTACTGCCATGGGTCGGTTGTCGCCCCGTCGCCACATGCCACAGTCCCACGTCAGGCATAACTCATCCCCACATGATCACCAAGGTAATCCGTCGCATCCCGTCAGGTGCAGTATCGCTTCCTCGACGCTGCTCGGGATCGGCTTGCGCATGATCCTGACCAGCACGACGAATCCGATTGACGGATCCTGAATCTGCGCGGAGTTGACTGGTAACGGCTAAACCGAAGCCAATGAATCCGTGGACGAACACTGCCGCGATCCCTACCCACATGCCTACTCTCGACATCGTGGGGTCGTTGAGTAGCGATCCCACCTTGACTCGCCCATCAACTGCCGAACTCAGCAGACGGTGAGGGAGTCCTGCGTGGCGACCGCCCCTAAAGTCCGCGTCCGCCTACCGTACGGTTTCGTCCCAAGATACTCGGGAAGGAAAGCCTCTGTGAGTTCTCGAAAGCCCCTATCATCAGTCTGAAGACGGAAGAGGGATTCACGTCGTTCGTAAGCGTAGACAGAGGCGATGTCACACGGTTCACGGCAGGCCGCTTCTTGGACGTCAATTCAATGAATCGCCATCCGCATCGGTGGCACCAACATCTTGGATGCCCCCGCCGTACGACCCAGCAGGCGGCGGTGGCACCACCTTCAGTGCGTCGTCCTGCGTTGCGCCTGCTGGGGCGACAGGCTCAGGGGTCGAAGTGGTGCACCCCGCAACCGCAGCGGTGACGAACACCACCCCGACGGTCAGCAGTTTCAAGCGTGTTCTCATTGCATTCCCGATCTATAACGATGGGGACGCGAATCATCCTCATTCCTCTTCGACCAACGATAACCCGTAACAGTTCCGGGAAACAGTGAAAAGTTCAGCAGCGGCAAGCAGTTCCCATTCGACATACCGCACCGCAAGCCCGAGAAGACCTACGAAAGCGCCGCGGGTGGGCCGCCCGACCCGAAGCCACGCACTGCACTCAGGCCCAGCGGCACTTGCTTCCTCGTTGTCGGCCTCGACGACGCTTGCGCCGTCAGCGGCACGCTGCGCACCTCGACAAGTGCGACCGCGACCCCGACGCCCACGACCGAAACACCCCAGACAGTCCCCGGTCACCCGCCGGTGGACTTTGTAAGGGCATCCACCGCCCGCGATTGGAGCGCCCATCCCACGCGCCGGACAGGTGATCGGACACGGGTACGGATCGCGACGGCCTGGATGATCACCCACGACCCCGGAGCGCGACTCGCCGATATCATTGACCCCGACCACAACGTGATTGCTGCAGTGCGGGTAGCCAGGGGTGGGAGTGGGCCCCGTCCAAACAGCGGATGTCGCGGGACCACAATCCCGACCGCTGAGGACCTCATCGCGGCCTTGTTGGAATACGACCACGACCACGACCATGGTTGCGCTCTAATTGCTCTACATCGTCGAAAGGACACGCGTGAACCCCTCCCAGAGTGGCATCTCCGGTGTTGTCGTCGGCTCAACCGTGGGGCCCGAAGGCTCCGTACCCCTTTCAACCGCTGACGAATTACTCGAAGTGAGCCCCCGTCGGGCCCGACAATTCGCGGACGCCGACCGACTCGTCGTCGTTGACCACGGTCCGCCAATGCTTGTGTCTCACACGTCCGTCCGCGAAGTGTCCGAAGCCCGGTCGGAATCTGGTCAGACTGTCGCAGTCCGCACGTCTAAGTCGCTCCTGTCCGGTGACCTCGCCGCGGCTATCGACCTCATCCGAGACGAACACGCCGCGACCCTCGCCGCCCTCGACGCAAGATTGATGGACCTCGCAGCCCACCGCGACGCCCTCGCGGGACAGGTGAAGGATCTCCGGGCCGAGACTCGACGGGAGCGGGCCGAAGTTGAGCGACAACGGGCCGAAGTTGAACGGGAACGGGAGCGGGCAGACACCCTCGCGGCCGAAGTTGAGCGACAACGGGCCACGATGGAACGAGAGCGGGAGTGGGCCGACGCCCTCGCGGTCGAGGTCGATCGGCTCCGATCTGCTCCGAGGTTTTGGGGCCGGTCGAGACTCTGAGACTCGACCAGCACGACCTCAACGACAAGGGCCGGGACCGTGACGCTGTGCCAGCACGCGTCAGGTTGGCTTCTCTCGCTCAGCGTCGGAGCCAAATACACCGAGGTGCTCACCCCGCCGAGGATTGGTACTTGCGCGAATGGGCACCGGCCGGCGGGGCCGCCGAAGTTACCGACCTCATGGCCGCACTTGTCGAGTTCGTCGAGGTCAACGCGAAACTGCTTGGACTGCCCGGACTCCAGGCGTAGGAGTCGGCCCCGCCCAGTAGTGTGGTTCGGGCTCCCCGAAATTGGGCCATTCGTGAGGGGTCGGTGCACACCCCCATGAACGTCACGATGTACTCCCCCGAGACGAACGGACGGCCCAGACATCCGACGGGCGTAGGGAGCGTGAGAGCGGCTCAGGTTTCCACCCATGTGGGGGGTAAGTCCCCATGTGGGGACAGCCCCGACATGGCAAAAGTTCTAAAATTACGCGATGCGCGCGAAATTGACGGGGTGTCGCGTCGGTCAGTAGCCGCGCAGTTTGACCCTGCCCCCCATGTTTCTGGCACTGGGCAGACCTGCGGAAGGTTGCCCCTCGCGTCAGCAGTAACGGGTACGCTGACTTTCTGCAGATTACTGCCTGTGCACATATCCCAAGGACTGGCCAGTTTCTGCTCCCAGTCGCTGAGCAGTTCAGGAATGAGGAGGACCCAATGGACTTTGTCGCCACTCGCACGGGAGAGACCACCACTGTCGTGCACGCTGACCGCTGGACCATTAGCCACACGGCAGGCCAGAGACTCGCAGGCATTGCCGACACGGAAGGGCAACTAATCGACTTGGTGCAAGTAGAGGACTGGCCTGCGGAAGGTGGCCCCTCGCGTGCAGTGGGGTCAGCCACTGCGACAGTTGACAGTCTGAGCGCTGCACTAATCGAGTACGTCCAGACTCATAGCACCTAACCGTGCACGGCCAGCGGATCTAACGAGGGGGCCTCTCGCTCCTAGCCCTCAATTCATCGAAGACTGATGTAGGCCCAGTCCTCGCACTGGCCCCCAGTCCATGCCTGGCCATAGGTGTAAGCCGTAGCAGTGCACGCATCGGTGCGTCCAGTTGTCGTAGGGCCACGCGATCGCGCCACGTCCCTGTCGCAGGATGAGCCGGACTCAAATGGCGGGTCCGACCGTCCTAAGCCGCTTGGATGTTTGACGCCTGCTTGCCCTTTGCCCCATTCGTTATTTCAAACGTAACCCTCTCCCCCTCCTTTAGCGTTTTGAAGCCCGGCATGTTGATCGCGGAGAAATGAACGAATACGTCCTCGCCGCCCTCATCGGGGGTGATGAAGCCAAAGCCCTTCGAGTCGTTGAACCACTTCACGGTTCCCATCGCCCCCTTGACGTTGCTGGGCTCGCCGACCGTCTCCTTGCACGAGGACTGCTCACCCTCGCAGGTACATGTCGTCTTCGTTCCGTCGTTCTCGCAGGTCCACACCTCAACTACTTGATCGGCTGTTCCCTCGGACGGCGCAGGTGCCGACACCGCAGGAGCAGCAGCGACCGCTGGGTCGGCTGCCGTCGTGCTGGAGCCGCAGCCGGACAGGAGCAGCGCCCCCGCCGCAGCGAGGCTGATCGCTAGGGCCGAGACCCTCTTCATTGAGCGCATCGCGTGGTTCCTCTCATCGCATCCGGGTAGCGAACACTGACCGAGGTAGACTCTGCCATTGCGTCTCTCGGCAGGCAAGGCATGGGCACTCCCCTTACGGGATTAGCCGTACACCTGTTGAAGGTCTGCTGCATCCTCGTCCGGTAGGGCAACCAAGTGCTATTCGAATACCCGACAATCGCCGACACTTTTGGCCGCATGCAGATGGACAGCGGGATTCCGGAACGCACTGGCACTCAGCAACACTCATCCTGTTCGGGTCGGTTGTGGCATGTCACCTGCGACGTACCTTGGGATTTGGCCTGAGTTGACTCGACGTGAGATCTACGTGAGGCATCGCGGCATGAAGGATCGAGCGGGGAGGAATAGGATGGTCAGAGCGACCATTTCACGCCAACCCGCATGCGCTGGGACCTCCTGACGACGTCAACCCGCGACCTCCTGCAGGGGATCGCGGGCGGGACCTTGGCCTTCGACGACCAGTCGGTTCCGGCAACCGCGGCCGCTGAGGCAACGATGATTCGTAATCGGTTGGGCTTGATCTCAGCCCCTCGAACAGGGCACGACAACCGACGGTGACGAAGTGGACCCGCTCTCTCAGCTCGACGCCTACCCCGCTGAACTCGTCGACTTCATTGAAGGACTGATCGCTCAGTACGCAGGATCCGAGCCATCATCATTGGAACCCGTTGGTATCCAGACTCTTATCGAAATAGTCGTCGACGAACTCATCATCAGCCTCCCGGATTGGCGGGCCCAAGTGCTCCTCGGCCAATTCCGTCGGGTACCGTCGCACTACCTGACGCGGGTTGCGTTGGGACAAGTCCGCACCGATTCAGTGGCGACCGACCAAACGTGTGGAGAAGCAGCGATGAGATCAGCACTGAAAACCTCAACCATTCTTGCCGGGATTCTTTCCCTGACGTTGGTTGTGGCCCCGCTTCCCACCGCCTTGGCGCACGAACCAGATCAGGCCGTGCCCAGAAGCGCGCAGGTACTTCAACCAGCCGCTCCAATTGCAGGTAAAGCCTGCAAAAAGCAGGGCGCCACCGCCGGAACCTTCACCTGCAAGAAGGTGAAGGGAAAGCTGGTCTGGGTCGCAGCGGTAGCTGTTTCACTCCAAGACCCCCTCTGCTCAACCAGCAACTACACCAGTCAGGTGAGCAGTGTCAGCTGCTCCGGAAACTCGATCACCTTCAGGTCCAACGGCCTCCCGGGCAGCGCCTTCACCACGATGGTCGGAATCACCGCCACCAATCAGCAGTACCCACGCCCACACGACTACTCCTTTACCTTCCCACGCACGCCCGCTGCTGCAGCCGCACCAACCGTTCCTGGTTCCGGGGCAATCGGTGTTGCGGTGAACGGTGTGCCGCTGTTCAGTCCCTGGACACAGGGCGCGATTCTTCAGCACACGCTCGACATGGGGGAGCTCGACACCTGCGGCGGGCACGCCGGTCGCGGCGACGACTACCACTACCACATCGCCCCCAAGTGCCTTATCGACTCACTCGGTGCCGCGAAGGTTGAAACCCAGAAGTCGCCAATCGGTATCGCGAATGACGGCAACCCCATCCGGGCACTGGGCTGGTTCCAGCCATCAGCGAGCGTTGAGTCTCAACTCGACACGTGCCGCGGCATGCGCGACGCAGCAGGAAAGTACTTCTACAACGTCCAGACCACGGCCAAGTGGGACATCCTGAACTGCTTCACGAATCAGGTCGTCAACACCTCGCGAGACAACTGGACCAACCGCACCGATAGTCAAGGCAACCCGATTGTCGGTGCGAAGGTCGCCCTCACCATCACCAATTCCTCGACCGTCGAGGCATCCGGGGTGAAGTGCTACGTCATGCAAGGTGACCTGCGAAGCCAGCAGGTGATCCAGACCGATCAGTCGGTCAAGTCGACCTCCGGATCGACGGCCATCTTCTATTGTGATCCAGCCTGCTACGCGGAGTTCTTCGAGCCCACAGCTCGGTTCCCAGGTGGCTCGGTCTACTACGAGTTAGTGACGACCCGATGCCCCAGCGGATTCAACCCCCAATCCCTCCCGCTGCTGGCCGGCTACGCAGGACCAAGCCTCGGGAAGCGGGCCGCAAATGGCTAGGCGGGCCGCGCCGTATCTCGTCGTACCTTGCCGTCTATCGACCTACACGGGCTTCCGTTTTGCACCGACCCGAAAGCGGTTCAAGGCGAACCCACTCCGTCAGTTCAACGCACCAATGGTCAGCAGCCATCAAGACTGCATGCCCCCGTGGCCATGAGGATGAAATAGACCTGCGCAGCGACGACAAGAGCAATGACAACGATCGCAATCACCTGTGACGCTCGCGCCTTCCCTGCACCCGCGACCAGAGCCGCGACGGGTAGGGCAAAGGCAAGGGCGGCGACGGGTAGGGCAAAGGCGACGACAGCCACCTTCACCCACAACGGGTTTTCTGGCTCGTAGGTGACCATGTGGGCAAAAAGCAGGGCCACAAACTCTATCCAGACCAGGAACGGGCTTACGACAACGCTGATCAAGGCCAGCAGCAGCGCCTTGGTCGAGATCGCCATGCTTCACACCCACTTCCGCCTGCGACTCCATGAAGAACTCTTGATAAATTACCACGGGCGCAAGGAGCCACAGCCAACGACTTAAATGCTGCCATGAGGGCTTGGGGCGAATCGCCAATCCAAGGCAAATGCCCGCACCGGACAAGTGTGGCAGCATCGACGGCTGACCTGATGACATCGCCGGTGCGTCACGGATCAGAGGTCTCACGTTACTCGCGCACCACGACGTGGATGGTCGCTCTAGCCGGCCACGGCCAGACGTAGACCTCCGTGTGCTCCTCGTTCCTGCGCTCCCGAAGTCGACCACACGAGTTTCGAACGCCATTCAGTGCTGCCGAGAGGATCAGCTGGATCCGATCAACGCGGCCCGCGCGCGGTACTGTAGTCCAAAACCGCACCTGACGTTAGGAAACCAATTGATGCGTTCACCGCGGAATACCGCCACCTCTACCGCCTTGGCACTAGCGCTAGCAACCGCCATCACAGGTTGCAGTCCCTTGGCGACTAGCACAGAGACACCATCACCCACTGTGGGTTCAACCACCGTGCTTCAGGCGACTGACACTGACGCCCAGATAAATACTGCGATTAATGCAATGACAACCTTCCCGGAGGTGCTCGATCCGCGCATCTGGAACGGAATGACGATAAAGCAGGACGTGCGAGAGCGCACGATCGCCATTGTCAATGAGTTAGTTGCATCGGTTGGAGTAAAGGACTTAAGGATTGATGCAATCGATCTTTTCGGTAGTAACGCCTCTTACGAGTATGACGATTCAGCTGACTTGGGTGTGCATGTTTTCACCAGCTCTCCAACGTTGACTCCAGAGGTGCTCACCCCAATTCTGAAGCAGATAAGTGACGGTATCGCTCGCAAGATTGAAGGCAAGATTTTTTTCTACGGCGTTCCCCTGGAGGTGACACTCCACGCAGATCGCACTGCAAGTTACCAACCACAAAAGGGCATTGGGAATTACTCGTTCACCAAGGATTCATGGGTCTCGGTTCCAACAAAGCAACCGAACAATTACGACAAGGTAAGAATGCTCGCTGATGCGAAGTTCTACATAGCCAAGTACAACGCTCTGATCGCTGAGTACGAGGCGCAGCCTCGCGGATTCGAGTGCGGGCGATTCGATGAACTTGACAATGAAATGAGCGACTACAGAAACGCAGGGTTCGCTGCCGGAAGCGGCAGTAGGTCAACGGAGAATTTAACGTATCGCCTACTTCGGCGCATCAGCGTCAACATTCCTGATGGAGTTGATACCAGTCAGGAAGAGTGCGAACTCCTGAGAGACTCCCTGAGTTGATGTGCCTACTCGACGGCACTCTCACCCCGCTGACCAACAGCACCCGGCATGTTCACCACGAACCTACCCTCCCACCGACTGCTCACCCACGCTCAACTCCCGGGCAACCTCCGCAATCGTTCGACCAGAAACGATCACCCGATGCGCGGCCTCAACCCTGAACTCGGTCATGTGCTTCCTTCGACTCGACATACTCGACATCCTTCCAGCGAGTGCCCAACGCACTCGCGAACAGTAGATGTCTACTTTTTCTGGGGAACCTCAGACCTCCGTGTGCTCCTCGTTCCTGCGCTCCCGTCGGGCTGTGGCGATCTGTGGACCCAAGCATGGTGAGGACCTACATCATCTGTTGTGGTCCCGAAGTCGACCACACGAGTTTCGAACGACACTAAGTGGCGCCGAGAGGATCAGCTGGATCCGATCAACGCGGCCCGCGCGCCAAGACGGTTTGCCAGCGAGACGAGCCCCCGGTCGAAGGTGGCGACCTCGCCATCGTAGCTGCGCGCAAGCAACAACAGATGGGCGTCAGTCACGGCGCTACTGCCGTGCACCCCATCGGCTACCAGGTCAGCATGTTCGGCGACACTCACAGCGTCCGACCAAAAGACGTGACCGCCGACGGCCCTTAGCCTCGCGAGGAGGTGTGCAGCCTCGCCGGGCGTGCGTGCATCGCTGATCACCCGGTGGTTGCTCGAGACTCGGACGAATCCTGATTCAGTGACCGGGCAGGTTGCCCAGCCTTCTCGACGGTGCCTAAGGAACCAATCGGAGGCTCGAACGTGGTGGACATGGGTTGGCCAGCCGAGAGCGACGAGGAAATTCACGTCGAGGAGGTGTATCAAACCTCGTCCAGCGCCTCGCGCACCAAATCCGGCGTTATTGGAGTCGAATCAGGTCGCACATCGAAGGTGGGCAGCCCCGTTTCAGTCGATGTTGAGTGCCGCTCAGCGAGTCCGCGGCGGGCTAACTCGGAGACGATGGAGCCGAGTGACCGCCCCTGCTCGCGGGACAAGGTTCGGGCGACGGCCAAGACATGGTCGTCGATCTCCAGGGTGGTGCGCATATCCTGATGTTAGGGCATCAGCGCATCAGGTGGGGCCATGGGCCGGTCGACCAGAACGTCGCTGTCGCCGCCCTCTCCGTCACCAACCGCGTCTGGTCAGCGGACATGGTCGTCACCGTCGAGATCCGAGGCAACGACACTCACGACGGTGAATGTGCCATCGATCAACTCGTTTACCTGCTGAATTTCCCGGCTTCAACCCTGGAGATCCAGTGCACGCTAGCGTGCACGCCCATGGGACCAACGGTTGCTACGAACGTGCGTCGACTGAATCCAAGTGGATCCTGTTCATAGGTCATGAATCCGCACGAGATGCGGGCGCTCACCGCTGTCCCGGCAACCCGGGCTCATGCGTCGTCGTAAGGCGGATCATTCGAGAGCACCCGATACTCGGGACCGTGGTGAACAACGTGCTTGCCGCTGACGTACTGCATGATCGCCGAGTCGCCCGACACATCCTCAGGTGCAAAGCAATGGCCTTGTCGACCGATGCAGCATTGTCCAACACGTACCGCGTCCAAAGGGCCGCCTGCACCCCGGCACGCGAATGAACACGTTGAGGAGCGGCTTCGATGAACCTACCCAATCCATGCTCCGACTCGACAGCACCGCGAGGTCATTGTCGTTCCACAAAATGCGCGTTCAGGCGGTCGCCACGGTCGGGGCCGCGATGAGCAGAGCCACAGCGAGAGCCAAGACCAGTGTTACCCGACGGAAGATTCGATTCCCAACAGTGCGACGTGAGAGTGTCAACGGGTTTCCCTATCCAGTCATTGGGCAGCTGTACCGTCAGCAGCTTGCAAGAGTCGTCGAATTCACCCACGTTAGGACCAGGTTCACGGCACCCGAAAGATCGGCCCTTCGTGTTCCTTCGAAGATTTCTCCCTGAGGGTTAAATGCGCAACTCTCGTCCACAGAGAAAGCATGGAAGGTTCCATCAATCGATATCGAGGGATAGCCCACCTTGGGGTTGTGTGCATGAAACTCGAACCACGTGGTGGACAACCACGGGCCTCGAGCGAACTCGCCGCCGACATCGGCGTCAGACGTCCCGCAATACCCGACGGCTGACACCATGCTTCCGGCGTAGAGGGTTTTCGGAAGATACTTACTGGGATCAATGCATCCGGCTCCGAGAGTAAGCAATTTCGTCCCCCCGGTGTTGTTGTTGATCTCCAGCCTCGTATCCAAAAAGACCGCCGCGAGGCGCTCTACGGAACCGGTAGGTGAGGGTGCAGGTGCAGCGATCGTGGTCGATACCCCGCCGCAACCGACCAACCCCCCGGCGAGCACTAGCCCAAACGTCAATGGCGCAATGGAACGACCCAATGAACGCCTCATCTTTTTCCCTTCAACAGGACAATAGGAGGACGAGGACGAGGAGCACGTCACCTGTTGCTCCCACCCACCACCAAGATGTCAATAGTCGCAACACAGGAAACCTAACTGACGTTATGCGCCTCCCGTGCAGTACTTGACCCCCCTCTTCAGGGATTTCGATCAATAGTTCCCGCTCGCCGAGACGTGGAGCCGGTCGAGGATTAGATGTTGACGGTCTGGAAGTTTGAGCTACCGGGCCCGCGCCACAATGGTGTCGTCCAACCTCTCCGGTTCACGCCTTGCGAGTCAGCCGTCCTGCGGCGAGGCGAATCGGCGTCAACATCGACTTCGCCTACGCCCACTCACCATGGCGGCACCTAATTAAAAAGCCCTCACCGGACGGATGCCGAGCACGTTGTCCTTGTGGCCCCTGTAGTCCTGACTCCCACTGGGGAAGACCTGGTACCACGCGCTGCTGTCGTTGTTCTGCGAGGAACTCCAGTAGGTGCCCGACCCAAAACCGCCAACAATCTCCCGCTGCTTGTACAGCTGATTCAGTTCATCGCTAGAGGGCAGGAACCAATCATCCTTGCCACCACCGTTGTAGCTGGCCGCCGCCCATGCAGCGCCCGACGAGCACTCAGCCACGATCGCTTGTGTATTCGCCATACCGGAACCAATGCCCACACCCACAGCACGATCGATCCCTAGGTCAGTGTTGTCACACCACATGGCCGTCTGGTCTGCGCCTCCCATATTCCAACGGGCCGGGGCGGCCTCCAAGTACCTACCCCAGTCCTTCTCGGAACCCGCGTCATAGAACACCACCCCACCAGCAGGGCCGGTATCACCAACGGCACAGTCGCCAATCCCATTCTCATCACACGTAAGGCCAGCAGCCTGCCTGTCAACAGAAACGGCAGGTGACGGCGCAGTTGTATTCCCGGTGATCGAGGTCGTCGCTCCACCGCAACCGGCGAGCACCAGACTGACAGCGAATGATGTAACGCACCTACCCAATGAAATCCTCACCTGGTTTCCCTTCATCCCTATTCCTTGTCATTCGGCGGGGGGCAGAGGGTTGTGCTGTTGGCAGACTTGGAAGCCGTGAAGGTAATGAGGAACTGCTTCCAGTCATCGTCGGGGAGTCGCTTAATCGTGACGCCGCGGTCGCCGCGTACTCCAAAGTAATAGTCGCCCTCAGCGTTCTCCGTAAATTCATTCGGGCCGCAGAGCCCTGTTTCCCCTCCCCTTCCCCCCCCTCCCTCGCGCACATAAGGAAGGAACACCCCGTTGTAGCCCCTTAGCTTCAAGGTGTCACCGTCGGGGAAACCAAAGACCACCTCGACGTCCTCACCAAACGTCGCCTTCCCTGAGGCGCTTCCTGTTCCCCCGTCCTCGATGGTCCCCACAATGGACATAGGTGTTGTTTCCAAGTTCACGAGATTGATAGCTGTGCCGCTGTTGTTCACTATTTGAAAGTTCACGCCTTTTATCCTGATCGGTGCGGCTTCCCGGGGGACACTGGCCGAAGGTGACGCTGCAGGTGCACTTGTCCCGGTGGCTGCGCATCCTGTGAGGAGCCCCGCCAAGAGCAGTCCAAAGGTCAGGGTCGTGGTGCGGGGTGAGAGTTTCAACAGGTCTCCTTGGCTCGGTTTGGGGCACAGCGGCATGGATTAACTCAATGGCAACTGCGCTGTGCGTATCGGGCGCATGAACACAAGGTCAGTTGGCGGTCTCGCCCCTCGTGTCGACTGCCCATCAGGATCCCGCCCTTCCGGAAGCACAACGGACGTCTAGTTCGATGGTGACGTGTAAGTCCGCACCGGGCGGATAAGAAGAACGGAATAGGACTTGTCAAACGCGGCCACCGTCCCGTCTTCAAACTGCTGCCACCATGCCACGTCCTTATTCGAGTCGGAACTCCAGTAACCGACGGCAGAGCCTCCGTCGGCATCGCGACCAAAGCCTCCGATGACATCGCGCTCCGGGTATTCCCACAGGATGTTCAGTTCCTCTCTTGTCGGGAGGTTCCAGTCGGCTTTTTCTCCACCTGTGTAGGCCGCAGCGCGTGTCATACCATCTTCCCAACTGACCGCTTCGGGGTCAGTGTCATTCCCGGACCAACCCTTCGGAGCGACCTCGAGAATGGTTGCACCACCAGCACCCGGAACAACACTGATCACCGTTCCCCCACCCGTGCCGGTATCACCAACGGCACAGTCGCCGATGCCATTCTCAGCACACATAAGGCCAGCGGCCATCCGTTCCATCGACGCCGCGGGCGACGGCGCAGCTGCACTCCCGGTCAACGAGGGCGTCCCTCCACCGCAACCGGCGAGCACCAGACTGAAAGCCAATGATGTAACGCACCTACCCAGTGAAATCCCCACCCGGTTTCCCTTCA